>NZ_SZXM01000019.1:130398-133886 GCF_005281355.1 Citrobacter sp. wls615
TGATGGTGGCGGAACCGGGAATAATGGCAACGGAACCGGTGATTTTGATTACGTCAAAATGGCAAATGCCAATAAAGATGCACTGACTGAATCATTTGACTTGTCAGCTTTACAGGCCGATACAGGGGCATCTCTTGATGGTTCTGTACAGGGAACGCTGGATTCTTTAAGCGGATTTTCCGACAGCATTGGTGGGCTTGTTGGCAACGGGTCAGCTATTTCTGGTGAGTTTGCAGGTTCATCATCTGCGATGAATGCAATTGGTGAGGGTGATAAATCTCCTCTGCTGGACTCATTTCTGAAAGACGGATTATTTCCGACCTTACCTGAATTTAAACAATGTACGCCATTTGTATTTGCTCCCGGCAAAGAGTACGAGTTTATTATTGAGTGCAAATACATTGATATGTTTAAAGGTATTTTTGCTTTCATATTATATTTCTGGACGTTCGTTACTGTTTACGATTCTTTTTCTGGAATATTACGTAAGGGAAGGGGGTAACTATGCCAGCTTTTCTTGGGCTTCCTGTTCTGGCAAGATTTATTGGATGGCTTGCAGGTGCTCTTATTGCATATGCTGCCAAGTTTTTTACATTGGGTATTGCCAGAATAGCACTTGCAATTTCGCTATTCCTTGGTCTCATTATCGGTCTGAATGGATTGTTAGTTTCCTATCTCTCAGATCTTACTTCTGTATTACCGCCTGAAATTGCCAGTGCAATTTCTTATGTTGTTCCTGCTAATGCAGCACCATGTTTGTATGCGATTTTTTCGCTTAAAGCAGCAGTTTTTATTTTTGACGTTAAAGACAGAATTATAGGATACCTTGACTGGAATAAATCATAATGGCTGTATATGTCGTAACGGGAAAGCTTGGTGCAGGTAAAACACTGGTCGCTGTCGGTAAAATCCAGGACAAAATTGTTTCTGGTTGCAGGGTGGCAACGAATCTCGACTTGAGCATTCATAAGTTACCGAGAGTGGGAATATTTGCAAAGTCACCGGATGTTATACGGATACCTGATAAACCCTCACTGGAGGATTTACTGGCAATCGGGAGAGGCAATAATTCCTATGATGAAAATAAAAATGGATTATTGGTTCTTGATGAATGTGGAACATGGTTTAACTCACGCTCATGGGCTGATAAAGAAAGACAGTCCGTAATTAATTGGTTTTTACATGCCAGAAAACTGGGCTGGGATATTATTTTTCTTATTCAGGATTTATCCATCATGGATAAACAAGCTCGTGTGGCACTGGCCGAGCATGTTGTTTATTGCAGACGCCTCGATAAAATCACAATCCCATTCATTGGCTCAATTTATAGTGTAATAACGGGTTCAAAACTTCCGCTGCCAAAAGTACATGTCGGAATTGTTAAATATGGTGACTCTCCTCAGTCAATGACTGTAGAACGCTGGACTTATACGGGGCGAGATCTGTATGCCGCTTATGATACCAAACAGGCATTTTCAGACGCTTATGAGCATTCATCATTCTCATACCTGACACCATATCTTTCACATGGCAGGTATGCCGTAAAGAGGGACGCTACATTTTATATGAGACTTTCCAGAATCTATTTAAAGAAATATTCAAGAGTATTGTGCCTGTTTTGTGGTTTTGTATCAGCATTCGCATACCTCAGTCTGTCCAGACCGGAAGCGACAACTCAGATAAAACCAGCATCGCCGCAGATTATCACATCCCGTTATAAACCATCAGATTTGAAAATAACAACATCGTATCGAATGGGAAATACGGTTGGTTTTGAGTTTATGGATGCTAAGAAGCAAAAAATCGCATCTGACGATCTAATTAAAGACGGTTTCCGCATGGTCTATATAGCACCTTGCGCGGTAGAGCTTATTAAGGATGGGAAACATGAAAAAGTTACTTGCTAGTTTGCTTTGTGCATTGTCATTTCAGAGCTTTGCTATCCCTGTCGAACTGAATAACGCGCCAGTCAGGGAGTTTGTTTCATGGTATTCAAAAACAACCGGAAAGCCTGTGATTATTTCACCGGACGTAAAAGGGGAAATTACAGTTTACTCAGCGGATGTCACCAAGGATGAACTGTCTCAGTTTTTTACGTCGGTTCTCCGGGCGAACGGTTTTGACCTCAGTCCGGGTAATCCTGCTGTGGTTCAAAAGTTTAACCGTGATACGTATGAATATTCCGATTCATTCTCAGAGCCGGTTCCGGCATCCTCTTATGAGGGGGATGTTCCTCCTCCAACTGGAGACTTTTTCACTAAATCTGAGATGCGCGCCAATTTGATTACTCAGACGTATCCGGTCAATAACGTCAGAGCAAAGGATCTCGCACCAGTTATTGATATATTCCTGAAGGGGGAAAATATTGCAGGTACTAAAGTTTATCCTTTTGATGGGGCGAATATTCTTGCTGTAACGGCATCAGCATCACAACATAAAGAACTTGCAGCATTTTTTCCCTCTGTTGATGTGCCAAGAACGCAGGTTCTTGTTGAATCAGTCATTTTTGAAACAACGGCTTCCGATGGTTTTGATTTCTCCTTTGCAGCGGGAGATCCTTCCGGCAGTCCGGTGGCGGGAGGAATCAATACTGATCGCCTCACGTCTGTTTTATCCAGCACTGGCGGCTCCTTTGGTATTTTTAACGGCAACATTCTGGGGCTTAGCCTGAAAGCGCTTGAAACATCGAGCAAATCAACGCTTTTATCAATGCCGCGCATCCTGACTATGTCAGGCCAGCCAGGAACATTTACGGCAGGGCAAAATGTTCCATTTGTTACGGGACGGGTCACGGGAGAAGCTGCAAATGTTAATAATCCATTTCAGACGATCGAGCGTCATGATGTGGGGATCTCATTGAAGGTTGTTCCGGTCGTGACACCCGGAGGATTGTTAATCATGGATGTTTCAACAAATGCGGACAGTATTTCTGATTCGCAAACGGCTTCCGACATCATCACAAATACACGCTCAATTTCGACAACCGTTCAGCTAAAATCCGGCCAGACAGTTCTGCTCGGCGGGATGGTGGATAACAGGGAAAGCGACAGTGATTCATCTGTACCGTGGGTATCGAAAATTCCCTTAATTGGTGCGCTCTTCACGTCCAAAAGCTCAAATGCAAACAAGCGCACGCTGTACATTCTCATTCGCGCCCGCGTCGTTAACCTGCTTTAATCCCGGATCACCGGCGTTCTCCCTGCGCAGCGGGGGGAACGTTGGTGAGAAGGGCGCTCAGACAGGAAAGTCCCCCCGTGCATATCAGGTGGAACAAATCGCCGCTTATCTCTTATTTAATTATCGGCAGGCGGAACAAATCACCGTGCAACATTCCTGACTCAAAGGTGGGGAGCTATGCCGTTAAGGCATGGCAATAAATTAGTAACCTAATAACCAATTGATAATATTATGTTTTTACAACCTTTTAAACTTGAAAGGTGGGGTGTTATGCCGTGGAACATAAGGAGAGGCAAAAATCAGGGGGGGGG
>NZ_SZXM01000020.1:0-172135 GCF_005281355.1 Citrobacter sp. wls615
CTCCGGCTATGCCGGAGGATATTTATTGCCTGTCATGTGTAGCCCGGGGCGCTTCGCCGGGTAGGGCTGGGCGTCAGCTGATATCCGCCAGTGCGGCGTCTTTATTCGGGAAGAACGTCAGGCGTCCTGGAATAGGCTGAATACCCGCGCGGGCCATGGTACGTAGCGGCTGGAACTCCAGGTTACTGATACGTAATTCGCAACCTTCCGGCAGACGTTTTACAAAACGTTGGAAGGCGTCCAGACCACCAGCATCCAGTACCGGGACTGCGTCCCACTTCAAGACCACAATGCGTTTACCCGCAATGCGCGACTCGAGATCGGTAAATAATCCCTCCGCCGCGGCAAAGAACAGCGGGCCGATGACGCGTAGCACCAGAACATCGTCTGCTACATCAACGTTGACCGGTGCCAGCCGCGTCATGCGCGCAATACGGCGCATAAACAGCAGAGAAGCGAGAACGATCCCGACGCTGATGGCGATAACCATGTCGAACAGCACCGTCAGCGACATACACATCAGCATGACGATGATGTCGTCTTTTGGCGCATGACGCAGCAGATCCACCACTTTGTGGGCTTCACTCATGTTCCATGCCACCATCAGCAGCAGGGCGGCCATGGCGGAAAGCGGTAGCCATGAAAGCAGCGGTGCTAAAACCAATAGCGCCAGGATCACCAGAATCGCGTGGATGACCGCCGAAACGGGTGAGGTTGCCCCGGCGCGGACGTTGGCCGCAGAACGGGCAATTGCCGCCGTGGCGGTGATACCACCAAAGAACGGCGCAACAATGTTACCCAGCCCCTGACCAATCAGCTCGCTGTTGGCTTTATGCTTGGTGCCGGTCATGCCGTCGAGGACGACGGCGCACAGCAGAGATTCAATTGCCCCCAGCATCGCCATTGAGAAGGCTGCCGGTAACAGCGCCTGTAATGAACTCCAGCTCAGGGTAAAGTTTGACTCGGGCATATTCCACGGTAATACCAGTTGCGGCAGCAACTGCGGGATACCGTTACCCTGTGAGCCGTCAGCCAGAATGTAGTGGAACTGGGAACCGATGGTCGCAACGTGACCACCGGTCAGGTTCACAATTCCCATTACCGCACAGCCTGCCAGCAGTGCAGGAAGGTGACCCGGCAGTCGGATCCCCAAACGAGGCCAGAAAATCAGGATCCCCAGCGTTACCACGCCAATGGCGGCATCGCCGAAGTTGATGGTTGGCAAGGCCATAAACAGCGCACCAACTTTTTGCAGGTAGTGCTCCGGTACATGGGCCATTTGCAGGCCAAGAAAATCTTTAATCTGCATGGTACCGATAGTGATACCAATACCCGACGTAAAGCCTAACGTAACCGACACGGGAATATATTCGATCAGGCGACCAAAACGGGCGAGGCCGAAAAGGATCAGAAATATCCCGGACATGAGCGTGGCAACCAGCAGGCCTGCCAGCCCAAACTGTTGCGACACCGGATACAGGATCACCACGAAGGCGGCGGTCGGGCCAGAGACGCTAAAGCGCGACCCCCCGGTGAGGGCGATAACAATCCCAGCGACGGCGGAGGTATACAGACCGTACTGCGGCGCAACGCCACTCCCTATTGCCAGGGCCATTGCCAGCGGAATGGCAATGATCCCCACCGTTATCCCGGCGATCAGGTCACGGGTAAAGCGAGAAGCGGTATATTTTTCTTTCCAACAAGCGTCGATGAGGGCGCGGAAAGGCATCACATGTGAGGAAAATAATCTGTTCACAATAATGTTTCATCCATGAGCGCATCATCTGTCAACTAAATGGCAGGTGAAGTAGGCAAAAGTCATACAAATAAGTATTACAGATAAAAAAACCCGCCGCAGCGGGTTTTTGAGCCGGGCTCGATTAATGCTCGAACATAGCAGAGATGGATTCTTCGTTGCTGATACGACGAATCGCTTCGGCCAGCATACCCGACAGGGTCAATGTACGCACGTTTGGCAGCGCTTTGATTTCGTCAGTCAGTGGAATAGTGTCACAGACAACGACTTCATCAATCACTGAGTTGCGCAGGTTGTTTGCCGCATTACCTGAGAAGATCGGGTGGGTTGCGTAAGCAAATACGCGTTTTGCACCACGTTCTTTCAGTGCTTCTGCTGCTTTACACAGCGTACCGCCGGTATCGATCATGTCATCAACCAGCACGCAGTCACGACCTGCAACGTCACCAATGATGTGCATCACCTGAGAAACGTTCGCACGCGGACGACGTTTGTCGATGATAGCCATATCGGTATCGTTCAGCAGTTTAGCGATAGCACGGGCACGCACGACGCCACCGATGTCCGGAGAAACCACGATCGGGTTGTCCAGATTCAGTTGCAGCATGTCTTCTAACAGGATTGGGCTACCGAATACGTTATCAACCGGTACGTCAAAGAAGCCCTGGATCTGTTCAGCATGCAGGTCAACGGTGAGGACGCGGTCAACGCCAACGCTGGACAGGAAATCAGCGACGACTTTAGCGGTAATCGGTACACGAGCGGAACGTACGCGACGATCCTGACGTGCATAGCCGAAGTAAGGAATAACGGCGGTGATACGGCCTGCGGAAGCACGGCGCAGCGCATCAACCATAACGACCAATTCCATCAGGTTGTCGTTAGTAGGGGCACAAGTGGACTGGATGATGAAAATATCACCACCGCGTACATTTTCATTAATTTGTACGCTGACTTCGCCGTCGCTAAAGCGACCTACAGCGGCGTCGCCGAGTGAAGTGTACAGGCGGTTGGCAATACGTTGTGCTAGTTCCGGGGTGGCGTTACCAGCAAAAAGCTTCATATCAGGCACGAGAAGAACCTCAGGCATGCGTCCATTGGTGGAAAGAATCTGCCGAAAACTGTGCGGGCCAGGCAGTATCCTCTCCATGCGGTGTATTAAAGAGCGCGATGCAACGTCTGGAACAGGGTGACGTTGTCACCGCAACTCAGCTTGCCCGGTTTACTCTTCATCCTTCGGGTTTCATGTGCGTTGGCGTTAATTCCTCACACCAGCACATACTGTTGTATGCGCCAGGTGTTCCGTCATCTCGCCATCTTCCTGAAACCCGAATGATTTAGAGTAACGCTCTATGCAAAGGGGAGAGGTTGACGCCTTTCGCCACAAAGCCTTTGAGCCATTCCGGGGCTTGCTCAAGCACCTGGCGAGCACGAGACTCTGTGTCAAATTCAGCAAAGACACAAGCCCCTGTACCAGTCAGGCGCGACGGCGCGTATTCTAACAGCCAGGAAAGCGCCGCATCAACCTCGCGAAAACGTTTTCTTGCGATAACCTCGCAATCATTGCCGAATTCACATTTTAGTAACGTTTTTATTGACCTTTTTGGCGTGTTACGCGGGAGGTCAGGATCGTTAAAAATGACCGGCGTTGGAATACTGACTCCCGGATGAGCGACCAGATACCATTTTTCAGGTGGATCGACCGGCGTCAGAATTTCTCCCACGCCTTCGGCAAAAGCCGCGTGGCCGCGCACGAACACGGGAACATCCGCCCCCAGCGTCAAGCCGATTGCCGCCAGTTCATCAACCGAAAGCCCACACCGCCAGAGATGATTCAACGCCACCAGAACGGTGGCCGCATTTGACGAACCGCCGCCCAGGCCGCCACCCATCGGCAGACGCTTTTCGATACTGATGTCCGCGCCGCTTCCTGCGGGCAGGCGATCGCTTGTCGACGCTGTCTTCATCAGCAAACGCGCCGCGCGCACGATCAGGTTATCTTCATGCGCAACGCCTTCCACCGGGGTTAGGAGGTGTATTTCGCCATCGTGGCGCAGATTGATGCCAATCTCGTCGCCATAGTCGAGAAACTGGAATAACGTCTGTAGCGTGTGGTAACCGTCCGCACGCTGCCCGGTGATATATAAAAACAGATTCAGTTTTGCCGGAGAGGGCCAATGGCTCATCATTTCACAATCCAGTTATCCATTTTCAGCTTAATACGCTGGGAGCCGTCGGACAGCTCCATGTTGGCTGGCATCGCAGGCTGCGTTTTGCTGTCGTAGGCGCTATAGACCACTTTCCAGCTTTTACCGTCTTTACTGTAGTTCACTTCGCTCAGACGATATTGGTCGTCGAGCTTGTAATCGGTGGCGTCACCCGGCAGGCCAAGGATCCACTGGCGCAGGCTATTCAACGGAATAGGCATGCCGGTCAGTTTACCAATCATCTCTTCGGCGTTGTCGGCGGTGTAGTGCTTACCTTTGTTATCGACAAGCTCAACGTTGCCCGGCTGCGCATTGAGTTCCAATTCCGTGCTGCCCAGCGGGTTGGTCAGCAGCAGACGATAGCGATCCTGTCCGGTTTGCTGCCAGAAAAAGCGGGCATACACTTTCTGTTGATCGGAGATATAAGCGAACGCACCGCGCGTCTGATATTGGTTCAGGGCGCGTACTTCCTGCTGGTGCTGGCGCCACTGCGGGGAATCGGGGCTTTTGCCGGGACCTTTCGGTGCGTTGAGGGTACAGGCACTAAGAACCAGGGCTGCAAGGGGCAGCAGGCGAATCAGGCGAAAATCAGGCAGGGTCATAATGATGACAAATCCTTGAGATACGTTGCAGTTATAACTCTCAATGCTAGCGCCACCATCTGACATCGTCTACGTTCAAGTTATCTTAAATCGCTTAAATTTGTGCGCTAAGCTATTACTCCAAAAGGGGGGCAGTCTCTTTTATTGACCGCACGCATCCTGTATGATGCACCCAGTCTAACCTTATCAACGCTGGTACTATTCCCGCTCACATGACCCTTTTAGCGCTTGGTATTAACCATAAAACGGCACCTGTATCGCTGCGAGAACGCGTCACGTTTTCGCCGGATACGCTCGATCAGGCGCTGGACAGCCTGCAAGCGCTGCCAATGGTGCAGGGCGGGGTAGTGCTGTCGACGTGTAACCGCACAGAGATTTACCTCAGCGTGGAAGAGCAGGACAACCTGCAAGAAGCACTGATTCGCTGGTTGTGTGAATACCATAACCTTAATGAAGAAGACCTGCGCAATAGCCTGTACTGGCACCAGGACAATGACGCCGTCAGCCATCTGATGCGCGTTGCCAGTGGTCTGGATTCGCTGGTGCTCGGCGAGCCGCAGATTTTGGGACAGGTTAAAAAAGCCTTTGCGGATTCGCAGAAAGGCCACCAGAACGCCAGTGCGCTGGAGCGCATGTTCCAGAAATCGTTCTCTGTCGCTAAACGTGTCCGTACCGAAACTGATATCGGCGCCAGCGCTGTTTCCGTGGCTTTTGCTGCCTGTACGCTGGCGCGGCAGATCTTTGAATCGCTCTCCACAGTAACCGTACTGTTAGTCGGCGCAGGCGAGACCATCGAATTGGTGGCGCGTCATTTGCGCGAACACAAAGTGAAGAAGATGATCATCGCCAACCGCACGCGTGAACGCGCGCAGGTGCTGGCGGATGAAGTCGGCGCTGAAGTGATTTCATTGAGCGATATCGATGCCCGCTTGCAGGATGCCGATATCATTATCAGTTCAACCGCCAGTCCGCTGCCGATTATCGGTAAAGGAATGGTAGAGCGTGCGCTTAAAAACCGTCGTAACCAGCCTATGCTGCTGGTGGATATCGCCGTACCGCGCGATGTCGAGCCGGAAGTGGGCAAATTGTCCAACGCCTACTTGTACAGCGTTGACGATCTGCAAAGCATCATTTCGCATAACCTGGCCCAGCGCAAAGCGGCGGCCGTGGAAGCCGAAACGATCGTGGCGCAGGAAACCAGCGAGTTTATGGCCTGGCTGCGTGCCCAGGGCGCAAGTGACACTATCCGCGAGTATCGCAGTCAGTCAGAACAGATCCGTGATGAACTGACCGCCAAAGCGTTGGCCGCTCTTCAACAGGGCGGTGATGCGCAAGCCATTATGCAGGATCTGGCCTGGAAACTGACTAACCGTCTGATCCACGCACCAACCAAATCACTTCAACAGGCCGCCCGTGACGGGGATAGTGAACGCCTGAATATTCTGCGCGACAGCCTCGGGCTGGAGTAGCAACACACCAATCTTATTTTTTACAGGGTGCATTTACGCCTATGAAGCCTTCTATCGTTGCCAAACTGGAAGCCCTGCATGAACGTCATGAAGAAGTTCAGGCGCTGCTCGGCGATGCGGGTACTATCGCAGACCAGGACCGCTTTCGTGCACTGTCGCGCGAATATGCGCAATTAAGCGATGTATCGCGCTGTTTTACGGACTGGCAACAGGTTCAGGAAGATATCGAGACAGCTCAGATGATGCTCGACGATCCTGAAATGCGTGAAATGGCGCAGGATGAACTGCGCGAAGCAAAAGAGAAATGTGAACAGTTGGAACAACATCTGCAGGTTCTGCTGTTACCGAAAGATCCTGATGACGAACGTAACGCCTTCCTTGAAGTGCGGGCGGGAACCGGCGGTGATGAAGCCGCGTTATTTGCTGGCGATCTGTTCCGTATGTACAGTCGTTACGCTGAATCGCGCCGCTGGCGGGTTGAGATCATGAGCGCCAGCGAAGGCGAGCATGGCGGTTTTAAAGAAGTTATTGCCAAGATCAGCGGCGAAGGCGTTTACGGCCGACTGAAATTTGAGTCCGGTGGTCATCGCGTGCAGCGCGTACCGGCGACGGAATCACAGGGCCGTATTCATACCTCCGCCTGTACGGTCGCGGTTATGCCGGAGCTGCCGGATGCTGAACTGCCGGACATCAACCCGGCCGATCTGCGTATTGATACCTTCCGCTCATCTGGCGCAGGGGGTCAGCACGTTAACACCACCGACTCCGCAATCCGTATTACCCACTTGCCAACCGGCATCGTGGTGGAATGTCAGGACGAACGTTCACAGCATAAAAACAAAGCGAAAGCGATGTCGGTGCTGGGGGCGCGCATTCGTGCGGCCGAAGTGGCAAGGCGTCAACAGGCGGAAGCCTCTGAGCGTCGCAACCTGCTGGGCAGCGGCGATCGCAGCGATCGCAACCGCACATACAACTTCCCGCAGGGGCGCGTGACCGATCACCGCATTAACCTGACGCTCTACCGTCTGGATGAAGCGATGGAAGGTAAACTGGATATGCTCATTGAGCCAATTGTCCAGGAATACCAGGCCGATCAACTGGCGGCGTTGTCCGAGCAGGATTAATGGACTATCAGCACTGGCTGCGTGAAGCGATAAGCCAATTACAGGCAAGCGAAAGCCCGCGCCGTGACGCCGAGATTTTACTCGAGTTCGTTACCGGCAAGGGGCGCACCTTTATTCTGGCTTTCGGTGAAACGCTGTTAACCGAGACGCAGCGTCAGCAGCTCAATACGTTACTGGAGCGGCGTCAGCGGGGCGAACCCGTGGCGCACTTAACCGGCGTGCGCGAGTTCTGGTCGCTGCCGCTGTTTGTATCTCCAGCCACGCTGATTCCGCGTCCGGATACCGAGTGTCTGGTGGAGCAGGCGCTGGCTCGCCTGCCATCCTCTGCATGTCGCATTCTCGATCTGGGAACCGGTACGGGCGCGATTGCGCTAGCGCTGGCAACCGAGCGTCCGGATTGCGCGGTGACGGCGGTTGATCGGATGCCGGATGCCGTGGCGCTGGCTATGCGCAATACACAGCACCTGGCTATCGACAATGTTAACGTGCTGCAAAGCGACTGGTTTAGCGCTTTGCAGGGGCAGCAGTTTGACATGATTGTCAGCAATCCGCCGTACATCGACGAACAGGATCCGCATTTGGCACAGGGCGATGTGCGCTTTGAACCGCTGTCGGCGCTGGTGGCGGGCGATCAGGGGCTGGCGGATATCGTACATATTATTGACCAGTCTCAGCACGTGTTAACGCCCGGCGGCTATCTTTTGCTGGAACATGGCTGGCAGCAGGGCGAGGCCGTGCGCGATGCCTTTACTCGCGCGGGTTATCTGGCGGTTGAAACCTGCCGTGATTACGGCGGCAACGAGCGAATTACGCTTGGACGCCTCCCATCATGAGTACCATCAGTCTGTTACTCAACGTTCATCTCATCAGCATTGCGCTTTCTGTTAGTCTGCTGACGCTGCGTTTTTGGTGGCGTTACACCGACGCGCGTCTAGCCCGTGCCCGCTGGACGCGCATTGTGCCGCCGGTGGTGGATACCGTTTTATTACTCAGCGGCGTAGCGTTAATGGTTAAAACGCACATCCTGCCATTCACCGAACAAGGGACATGGCTGACTGAAAAGCTGTTTGGGGTTATCATTTACATCGTTTTGGGTTTTATTGCGCTCGATTACCGTCGGGCGCGCAGCCAGCAGGCGCGATTAGTCGCATTTCCGCTGGCGTTGGTGGTGCTGTACATCATCATTAAACTCGCCACCACAAAAATACCGTTACTGGGGTAAGTCATGAGGTCGTTAGCTGATTTCGAATTTAATAAAGCGCCATTGTGTGATGGGATGATCCTGGCGTCGGAGTCTATCCGTCTGGATTTTCCAACACAAACTGTCTATGACGAACTGGAACGTCTGGTCAGTCTGGCGCAAGAAGAAATTAGCCAGCTCCTGTCTCAGGATGAGCAACTGGAAAAACTGCTGGCACTTTTTTACGGCGAATGGGGATTTACGGATACCCACGGCGTCTATCGTCTTTCTGATGCACTATGGCTCGACCAGGTTCTGAAAAATCGTCAGGGCAGTGCGGTGTCGTTGGGCGCGATCTTATTGTGGATTGCCAACCGACTGGATCTGCCGCTGGTACCGGTGATTTTCCCGACACAACTCATCCTGCGCATTGAATCGCTCGATGGCGAAATGTGGCTAATCAATCCGTTCAATGGCGAAACGTTAAATGAACACACGCTGGAAGTGTGGCTGAAGGGAAATATCAGCCCGGTCGCGGAACTGTTTAATGAAGATCTGGACGAAGCGGATAACGCAGAAGTGATCCGTAAATTGCTCGACACGCTGAAATCATCGCTGATGGAAGAGCGGCAAATGGAACTGGCGCTGCGTGCCAGTGAAGCATTATTGCAGTTTAATCCTGAAGATCCGTATGAAATTCGCGATCGGGGATTGATATATGCGCAACTGGAGTGTGAACATGTTGCGCTGACAGATTTAAGTTATTTCGTTGAGCAGTGTCCGGAAGACCCGATCAGCGAAATGATTCGTGCGCAGATTAACACGATTTCGCACAAACAAATTGTATTGCATTGATTAATGACACTTTACCTACCGTTTAAGGCGATCCTATGAAACAAAAAGTGGTTAGCATTGGCGACATCAACGTGGCAAATGACCTGCCGTTCGTGCTGTTTGGCGGAATGAACGTGCTGGAATCCCGCGACCTGGCGATGCGCATTTGTGAGCACTACGTAACCGTTACTCAAAAACTGGGTATCCCTTACGTGTTCAAAGCCTCCTTTGATAAAGCCAACCGTTCTTCCATCCACTCTTACCGTGGACCGGGCCTTGAAGAAGGGATGAAAATCTTCCAGGAACTGAAGCAAACTTTTGGCGTAAAAGTGATCACCGACGTTCACGAAGCCAGCCAGGCTCAGCCTGTTGCTGATGTGGTGGATGTGATTCAACTGCCGGCATTCCTCGCTCGCCAGACCGATCTGGTGGAAGCGATGGCGAAAACCGGCGCTGTTATCAACGTGAAAAAACCGCAGTTCGTAAGCCCGGGTCAGATGGGTAATATCGTGGATAAATTCCATGAAGGCGGTAACGATAAGGTTATCCTGTGTGACCGTGGCGCAAACTTCGGTTATGACAACCTGGTCGTGGATATGCTGGGCTTTAGCGTGATGAAAAAGGTCTCCGGCAACTCGCCGGTGATTTTCGACGTCACCCATGCGCTGCAGTGCCGCGACCCGTTTGGCGCCGCAAGCGGCGGCCGTCGTGGCCAGGTGACCGAACTGGCGCGCGCGGGCATGGCGGTAGGTCTGGCAGGCTTGTTTATTGAAGCGCATCCTGATCCAGCCAATGCGAAATGCGATGGCCCATCCGCACTGCCGCTGGCGAAACTGGAACAGTTCCTCACGCAGATCAAAGCGATTGATGATCTGGTGAAAAGCTTCGACGAACTCGATACTGAGAACTAAGTTCGCTGAACAGGCCGGGGCATTTGTCTCCGGCCTGTTATTACTGTCAGGCGCCAAACGCCCCATCAATGGTATGCATAGCTCCCGTCACAAACCCGGCCTCCGGACCTGCCAACCAGGCAACCATTCCGGCCACCTCTTCTGGTCGACCGTGTCGTTTTAGCGCCATAAAGCTGTGCATCAGCTCTTTCAATGGACCTTCTGCTGGATTCGCATCGGTATCGATGGGACCCGGTTGCACCACGTTGACCGTAATACCGCGCGCGCCGAAATCACGCGCCAGCCCTCGTGCCAGGCCTTGCAGAGCAGACTTACTTAACGCGTAGGAAGCCATACCGGCAATTGGCATACGATCGCCGTTTACTGAACCAATAATGATAATCCGTCCGCCATCAGGCATTTGTCGTGCCGCCTCGACTGCCGCGTACCAGGGGGCGTGGATATTAATGCGGAACAGGCGCTCAACGTCATCGGGATCCTGCTTCAGCGCGTCGCCGAACAGTACAATTCCTGCATTCACCACTAACACATCCAGCGGGCCGCTTTCCCGTACCCGGCTAATGACGGCATCGCGATCGGCGCTATCGGTTTGCGCCGTGTGGGCCCCTGTTTCATCCGCAAGCGCTTTTGCTGCGTCTGCTGAGCCTGAATAGGTAAAGGTCACCGCTGCGCCATCTGCGGCGAAACGGCGCACAATAGCCGCGCCAATCCCACGACTGCCGCCAAGAACCAGAACTGACTTGCCGTTAAATGGGGACATGAGATACTCCTTGAACAATTATGTAGTGATCGATATATAATGGGCGCATGGTTTTCTGTCAATGGATTTGTAATGAGCACTACAAAATGTTCGCGCGCCCCAGGGCGACCACGTAATTTTGATCCGGAACTGGCTGTTGCCAAAGTACAGCCCTTATTTCACGCGCATGGATACGACGCTGTGAGCGTAGCGGATGTTACGCAGGCCCTGAACATCAAGCCCCCGAGTTTCTATGCCGCTTTTGGGAACAAAATCGGTCTTTATGAACGCGTGCTTGGTCGCTATGTACAAACCGATGCGATCCCGTTTGATGATATTTTGCGTTCTGACAGACCGGTTGCCGAGTGTCTTACTGCATTGCTTGAAGAGGCGGCGCGACGCTATGCCGCGGATCCGCATGCGCCAGGTTGTTTGGTTCTGGAGGGCACGCATAGCACTGATCCGCAGGCGCGGCAGGTGGCAAGGACTTTCTACTCGGTTGCTGAATATAAAATTCATGACTTTATCGCCGCTCGCCATCCCGAAGTGGCTGATAGTCTGACCGATTATGTCAGTACCACGATGCTCGGTCTGTCGGGAAAAGCCCGTTGCGGGCATACGCTCGAACGTTTGCTATCCAGCGCACACATCGCCAGCCTGGCGGTGCTGCATCAGCTTTCCTGATTTTCATCACGTGAAAAGGTAGATAAATATGATGGGTAAACTGGGACTTCGCTTTAATACTCCCCCTCCGGCTATTCGCAACGCAACGTTGGCCGCAATTCTGATCGGAACTTCATTTCTGGCGCATTCTCAGGACAAGGCCGATGTTATTTTGTATAACGGCAAGCTGATTACCATGGATGAACAACAACCCAACGCGCAGGCGCTGGCGGTAAAAGGGCGGCATATTATTGCGGTGGGTAATAATGAAACGGTGAAAAAATGGTCCGGACCGAACACGAAGGAAATCAATCTTACGGGGCAAACCGTTATTCCGGGATTAATTGATGCGCATCTGCATGGCATTCGGGGTGGGAGGACGTTTTTATTTGAAACCTACTGGTTTGATACTAAAAATTTACCCGATGCGTTAAATAAATTGTCGCAATCTGCGGCACAGAAAAATACTGCGCAATGGGTGGCGGTGGCTGGCTCATGGATACCTGAACAATTTGCTGAAAAACGGGATCCGACGGTTCAGGAACTGAATCAGGCGGTGCCTCATCATCCTGCGTATATACAAAGCCTTTATGACTATGCCCTGTTAAATCAAAAGGCTATCGAGACCCTAAAACTTAATAGTTCACAGCCGGATGTTCCGGCAGGGATCGTGATAGAACGCGATGACAAAGGGCTGGCAACGGGGAAATTGCGCGGGACCATTGGCAGTTTTAACCAGCTTTTCGCCCAGATTAGCCAGACTTCCGATGTTGAAAAGAACCTTAACGCCTTTGTTCGTTATTTAAATAAACGCGGCGTGGTCGGGTTTATCGATCCTTCTGCCGGGCATGAGCAAGCTTATCGTGATTTCTTTAAACTTCAGCAGCAGCAACCTCTCAGGATACGTGTTGGATATCGTTTATCCGCACCGCCTGGTAATGAAACGGAATGGTTTAAACAACGTCTGGCATTTCGCCCGGCAATACACGATGACGGCAGAATAGCCTTTCTGGGCTTCGGTGAAAGCCTGGTGATGGCAATGAATGACGGCGTACGGATGTCATCTGGATTTAAGTCTTCTGCACAATCCCAACAAGAACAATTTAAGGTGCTCCAGCTTGCCGCCCAGGAAGGGGTTGCCGTAGAAATACATGCCTATACCGATGACAGTGCAGATGCGATTTTAGATCTCATTAGCGAGGTGGCTAAATCGTATGACATTGCTCCGTTGCGCTGGTCTATTGCGCATCTCAATACCGGTACGCCAGAAACAATTACCCGCATGAAGAAACTCGGCTTGGCCTATTCTGTCCAGATGGGGCCATATTTTGAATCTCCCGCCATCGAACGCGCAAATGATAAAACGGTGGCGGCACTCTCATCGCCAGTTCAACCCGCGTTAGAGCAGGGGGTAATCGTTGCCGGCGGTACAGATGCGACGCGGATTGGCGTTGCGGGAGTGTGGCATGCCATTGAGTATCATGTCACAGGTAAAGCACTCGACGGCTCGATACGCCACGACTCGCGCCAGTTAAGCCGGGAAGATGCGTTAAAAATGTATACCCGAAATGCCGCCTGGCTCGCTTTTGCCGAACAGCAACGGGGAAGTTTGCGGGCCGGTAAGCTCGCCGATTTTGCGGTGCTGAATCAAGATATTATGGCTATTTCGCCAGACAAATTGCATCAAACGGAATCGTTATTAACGTTTGTCGATGGCCAACAGGTTTATCCGGAACAATAAACGCGGTAAAAGAAAACGGCCCTGAAACAGGGCCGTAGGTTCCACTAAAATGATAATCAGGCAAATATCGTCATCAGATAGGCGATAAATAGCGCCAGATGCGCCGCACCGTTAAGTACATTGGTACGTCCGGTGGAGAAAGAGATATGGCACAGTACCAGCGACGAGACCATGACAATCATCTCTGGCGCGCCCAAAGCAAACACCAAATCATTGCCTGTTGCCCAGGCGATCAGCGTCACTACCGGTACGGTGAGTGAAATAGTGGCTAATACTGAACCGAAGAACAAATTCATTGCCCGCTGTACCTGATTGTTCAGAACCGCTTTCAGCGCCCCCAGCCCTTCAGGCGAGAGGATCAACAGCGCCACCAGGAAACCGGTAAATGCCACGGGGGCATTGAGTTCAGTCAGCAAGGTTTCCAGCGGACTGGCGTTCATCTTGGTGACGGCGATAACGGCGATCAGGTGAATGATGAGCCAGGCAGCGTGCCATATATTGCTGTGCGCCGACGGCTTACCGTGATGCGGGTCGTCGTCGTCACCCTCATCTTCATGCTCGTAAATGAACAGGCTTTGGTGCGTTTTTGTTTGAATCAGCAAAAAAACGCCGTACATTGCCGCAGAAATGAGAGCCACCAGTAGCGCCTGGGCGGTAGTAAAATTGGCTCCCGGTAACGCCATTGGAAACACCAGCACAATAATGGCCAGCGGAAACAGGGCGATTAAATACTGCTTAATACCAAACAGGTTCATATACTGAGTGGCAAATTTACGGCCGCCCAGCAGTAATGAAAAACCGACTAAACCGCCGGTGACGATCATAATGATCGAATACAGCGTGTCGCGCATTAGCGTAGGCGCGGCATCGCCGGTCGCCATTAATGCGGAA
The DNA here is from genome assembly GCF_005281355.1 of Citrobacter sp. wls615. NCBI lineage: Bacteria > Pseudomonadati > Pseudomonadota > Gammaproteobacteria > Enterobacterales > Enterobacteriaceae > Citrobacter > Citrobacter sp. wls615. The sequence goes on from NZ_SZXM01000020.1 coordinate 14,118, forward strand.
ATTAAACTGACTTCAAGAATAACAACGGACAGACTGAGGATCAGCGAGCCGTAGGGTTCGCCAAGTCGATGTGCTAATACGTCCGCATGACGGACAACGCTGAATGCGCTACTTAATATACCAATAAGGGCAAGCGCATTAATGCCGATGACCACTGGTAGTGACTGACTGCTCCCCCATAAGAACAGTACTACCAGCGCCAAAATCGGGAAGACGAGAGAGGTCTCCTTGTGGCGGGTTTTTACCGCCTCATGTACTTGTGTCATTAAGTTAATTCTCCATCTCTGCAGGTATTTATAATTATAAAAGTATTAAAGAATGTAAAAAATAACAGAAAAAGCGGTTTTGTAGGTGACATTTTACGAAATTTTACCGCATCGCTTATTTTTCTCCTCTAAGTGGTCAAAAACAAACTTCTTGTTTATAGAGTATTTAATTAACAGAAGGTTAGATGAGGAAATATTTTAAAAATGTTCATTATTGGCGCATCGCAGCATTGTTAACCACACTTAAGGTTTAGCCCAAAAAGAGGAGTTCACAATGCCCTATAAATCGAAAAGCGATCTGCCTGACAGCGTACAGCATGTTCTGCCATCCCATGCTCAGGACATCTATAAAGAAGCCTTCAACAGCGCCTGGGAACAGTACAAAGATAAATCTGACCGTCGCGATGATGCTACCCGAGAAGAGACGGCGCACAAGGTGGCGTGGGCCGCGGTGAAAAATGATTATCAAAAAGGTGATGATGATAAATGGCATAAAAAGACGTAACAGTATCAATTATAATGCCTTTATCAATTAGCCCGAATCAGCCGTTAGCGAATCGTGCTACGCCGCGTCGCTGCTGGCTTGCAAGCGAGCGGTGAATTGCCTATTGTCCAGCTATTGGTTTCAAAATGAGCAGTAAAAAGGCCTGGAAGGCGTCAAAAAAGTTGTCGCAGGGAAGCAGCAGTGGCGGAGGTGTAAGGTGTTAACGCGTGATTTTTTATTGAATGCCGACTGTAAGACGGCATTTGGCGCTATTGAAGAATCACTACTCTGGTCAGCGGAACAACGGGCAGCCTCACTGGCCGCCACGCTTGCTTGTCGACCAGATGATGGACCGGTGTGGATCTTCGGTTATGGATCGTTGATGTGGAACCCGGCCTTAGAATTTGAAGAGTCCTGTACCGGGACATTGGTCGGTTGGCACCGTGCATTTTGCCTGCGTCTGACGGCGGGGCGTGGAACGGCCTGTCAGCCGGGACGGATGCTGGCTCTGAAAGAGGGGGGACGCACTACAGGTGTGGCTTATCGCTTACCGGACGCGTCGCTGGAACAAGAACTTTCTCTGCTGTGGAAGCGTGAAATGATCACCGGTTGCTACCTGCCGACCTGGTGTCAGTTGGCGCTGGATGACGGACGGACGGTAAACGCGCTGGTCTTTATTATGGATCCGCGCCATCCACTGTTTGAGTCGGATACACGCGCGCAGGTGATTGCGCCGCTTATCGCTGCGGCCAGTGGACCTTTAGGCACCAATGCCCAATATCTGTTCTCGCTGGAACAAGAACTGGTGAAACTGGGAATGCAGGATGATTGTCTTAACGATCTGGTGATTACGGTCAAACGGTTGTTGGGAGAGAACCTGCCGGAAGGGATTATACGACCAGGTTTTGCATAGCGTCGGTGGAGTGTAGTGTGCCCGACAGCCAGGTGCTTATCGGGCATTTCACGATTACGCTGCAATAAAACTAATCGAATGCTCAAGCGACTGACTGTGGCTGTCGATCAGCACGTTCCAGACGCCGGTATAAGGTACGGTCAACCATGCGTTATCACGATCCTGCACGCTTAAGATGTCGGACTGCGTGTCTTTGACGTGATTTTTCTCGCTCATCAGGTGGATGTGGCAGCGCTCGGAACAGCGCACTACCACCGTATCGCCACCAAATAACTTTAAACTCGCTTTCACTAATGCCATTTTTCACCCCGTTCTTGAAAACAACGTACTTTCTGTCGAAAGTGCTGCGTGATGTTGTTCACATTTCACTCATTGCATAACACCAAAGGGGGAGCAACAGGATGCTGATTTTGATCAAAAAATGGCATAACGATTAAACAAAAGTGACAAAATTCCTCAAGACGGTTGAAAGGGCGTGCTAACGTTCAACGAAACCGCGCCCATCTAAGATAAAATCCGGAAATTTCCGGCACTTTCAGTGCGCGTGCCTGCAAGCGCTGTCAGAAGGTCAATACTTTATCTGCAGCCAGCGTCCATTGCGCCAGTTCTGGCAGCGTGCCCACGGCTACACCATCAATTAAAGGCAGGTCGGTGATCCCACGGCCATCAGTGCAGGTTTTGCACAGTTTTACCGGAACGTTTTGCGCTGTCAGGATCTCCAGCATTTGCTGGATATTGTATCCTTCCGCCGGTTTCTGACCGCGTAATCCCGCCGTAACCGCATCCGACATTAAAAACAGACGCAGATCGAGACAGGCTTCTTGTTCACGCAAGGCGATGGCCAGACGCAGACTGTTAAATAACGATTCGCTTCCATAGGCCGCACCGTTCGCGACGATCACTATCTTTTGCATTTTGACTCCTGTTGTCGGATGGGAGGGATAATTCCTGGTGTGTATGGTACTCCCTGTACCAGATATCGAAAAGAAAGCATGTGAGGGCCCCTTATTATTCGGGTCAGAAAATCCCGAAAACAGGGATAAAGGCTGCAATTAATTGCTGAAGACGTTATGGTTTAGGTTAAGTGTGCCTGATTGATTTAAGAAATAACTAACGATTTGAGCCGTATTATTTATTTTCCTTTCGCCGTATTTGCACTCTTGCCATTGGCAGGGGGTAATGCCAACGCACAATCCTCTTTTGTTCACCAGGCTGAAAACCCATTCGATAACAATAGCGATGGCTTGCCTGATCTCGGTATGGCGCCGGAATCGCGAGCAGGCGAAAAGCATTTTGCCGAAATGGTGAAAGCATTTGGTGAAGCCAGTATGACCGATAACGGCCTTGATACCGGCGAACAGGCGAAGCAGTTCGCGTTTGGTCAGGTACGTGACACGGTTAGCGAACAGGTGAATCAACAACTGGAATCCTGGCTCTCTCCCTGGGGAAACGCCAGCGTCGGGTTGCAGGTTGATAAAGAGGGCAGCTTTACCGGCAGTCGGGGAAGTTGGTTTATTCCGTGGCAGGACAATCAACGCTATCTTACCTGGAGCCAGTTAGGCTTAACGCAACAGGATGAGGGCTTAGTCAGTAATGCGGGAATTGGGCAGCGCTGGGTACACGACGGCTGGCTACTGGGTTACAACACGTTTTATGACAATCTGTTGGATGAAAATCTGCCCCGGGGTGGCTTAGGTGCAGAAGCGTGGGGCGAGTATTTACGTTTATCCGCTAACTACTATCAACCGTTTTCCTCATGGCAGGAGCGTTCCACCACGCAGGAACAACGGATGGCCCGCGGCTACGACCTGACCGCGCAAATGCGGATGCCGTTCTATCAACATCTCAATACCAGCGTCAGCGTTGAACAGTATTTTGGCGACCGGGTGGATCTGTTTCATTCAGGAACCGGGTATCATAATCCGGTGGCGGTGAACCTCGGGCTGAGTTATACGCCGGTGCCGCTGATTACGATGACTGCCCAGCATAAGCAGGGTGAAAATGGCGTCAGTCAGAATAACGTTGGATTAACGCTGAATTATCGTTTCGGTGTTCCGTTAAAAAAACAGCTGATGGTCAGCGAAGTGGTAAACAGCCGCTCGCTGCGCGGCAGTCGTTATGACGATCCGCAGCGAAATAGTTTGCCGACGCTGGAGTATCGCCAGCGTAAAACCCTGTCGGTATTTTTGGCCACGCCGCCCTGGGATCTCAAGCCTGGAGAAACGGTGGTGCTGAAGGTACAAGTGCGCAGCCTACATGGGATTCGCCATCTTGCATGGCAGGGCGATACTCAGGCGCTGAGCTTAACCGCTGGCAGCAGTACCCGAAGCGCACAGGGCTGGACGATTATTATGCCGAAGTGGGACCGTAGAGAAGGGGCGACAAACCGCTGGCGGCTGTCGGTAGTGGTAGAAGATGAACTGGGCCAGCGTGTCTCTTCCAATGAGATCACGCTATCACTGACCGAACCGTTTATCAGCGTTTCGGCAAATGATCCTCGTTAACCATGATGCACGACTGCGTTATCAGAAAATGCGTTCCTGATGCACCCAAACCGCCGCTTCTACGCGTGATTTGAGCTTCATTTTCTTCAGCATATGCTTCACATGAACTTTAACCGTGCTTTCGGTGATGTCCAGGCGGCGGGCAATCATTTTGTTAGGCAGGCCCTGGGCGATAAGTTTGAGAATATCGCGCTCGCGCGGCGTCAACTGGGTGACATCACGGTCAGACGTTGCGCGGTTGGCGCGCAGGCTGGCGGCCAGAACCGGCGTTAAGGCTTCACTCAGCACCATTTCACCGGCGGCTGCCTGCTGTAATGCTTTCAGTAAATCTTCCGGCTCCATATCTTTCAGCAGGTAACCGTCCGCACCGCGTTTCAGTGCGGTAACGACATCTTCTTCATGATTGGATACGCTAAATACCACGATGCGGCCAGACAGGGACTTTTCACGCAGCTTGTCGAGGGTTTCCAGACCGTTCATGCCGGGCATGTTGAGATCAAGCAGGATCAGATCGGGATCAAGAGATTCAGCCAGCTCGATACCCTGTTCGCCATTGCTGGCTTCACCGACAACGGTGATATCCTGCGCCATGCTGACAAGCTGTTTTACACCGGTTCGCAGCATCGGATGATCGTCGATCAACAGGATGGTTGCCGGTTCCAGATTACTCATGGGTATCTCCTTGGACTTCTGTGAAGTTTGTTTCGGGAATAAAAGTGACAGTAACTTCAGTACCGCCTGTCTCACGACGGCGTACTCGGCAATCGCCGCGCAAGCTCTGCGCACGGTCGCGCATTATTATCATGCCGTAGTGGTTACTGCGTTCGGCGTTTTCCGGTACGCCACAGCCGTTATCTTGTACTGTGAGTTTGATCTGCTTACCATTTTGCACCACCGTCACGACGACTTCATCGGCATGGGAGTGCTTCAGGGCGTTGCTCAGGGCTTCACGAGCAATTTGTAATAAGTGAATCGCCTGATGCGAAGGGACCAGGCGCGGCGGCAGCTGATAATCCAGCTTAACCGCAAAACCAAAGCGGGCGCTGTATTCCTGACAGCTGGCTTCCAGCGCGGGTCGCAATCCGGGTTCGGTGAGCTGTAAACGGAAGGTCGTTAACAGCTCACGCAGTTGCGCCCACGAGGCGTTCAGTTCATTACGAATCTGGCTAAGCAGTTCGCGGCTATTTTCGGGCAGCGCATCGCCCTGCATCTGCAAACAGCTAACCTGCATCTTCATACATGAAAGCGATTGTGCAATAGAATCATGGAGTTCGCGCGCAATGGTGGCACGCTCTTCCATCACGATCAACTGCTGCTGGCGTTCCTGATGTCTGTCGAGCGCCAGCGTCGAGGTCAGTTGTTCAACCAGGGTATCGACCAGTTGTTGCTGATCGTGGCTGAGATGGCGTCCGTTCGGCAACGTAGCGAGCAGGATACCATACTGGGTATGCGCGTCGGTCAGCCGCCATTTCAGCGTGATACCACCGTCTATCGTGGGCAGCGTACCGCGTGGGCACAGATGACATCCTTTCTCATCGCAACTGACATTGGACTGACAGGTAAATTCCTGATGATTATCTTCATCTTCCAGATCATAAACCCGCAGCTCAATATCATGCAGCAGGGTCAAATTTTGCAGGCCGTTCAGCACCGGAGAGAGGCGTTCGCACAATGGCACCTGAGAATGCAGGCGGCGGTTGGCTTGCCACAGAAAAGAGAGGATCTGATTTTTATGCTCCAGCCCGGCCGTTTTCTCCTGTACCCGCTGTTCCAGTACCGCATAACTTTCAGCCAGCTCTTCCGACATATTATTCAGCGCCGAGCCCAGAGCCGCCATCTCATTACGCCCGCTGATATGCGCACGTTGGGTAAAATCACGTTGGCTGACGGCTCGCGCCATCGCCAATAGCTGTTTCCACGGCTCCAGCAGGCGTACGCGTAGCCAGATAATAGTGAAGACCAGCAGTAAGGCCATAAATGCCGCCATCAGGCGATGTAACAGGACGACGCGTTCAATCCGCAATTCGGTGGTATGGTCGAAGGCGGTAACCAGCTTATCCAGCCCAACGACAAAGCGCGTTACATCTTGCGCCACCGCATCAGGCGTTTGCGCGTGGGCAAGCCCTGGCGCCAGCTCAGTGTGCCAGTAATCCTGTAATGCTTTTAACTGCGCCTGTTGTCCATCGCGCTGTGCGGCCCGCGTTAACTCTGGACTAAACGCCGTTTTCTCCATTTCATCCAGTAGCGGTTGATCGTCGGCTTCCAGTGGAACCGCCGCCAGCAGACGATAACTCTGCATACGCAGCGAGCCGGCTTTGTTAATTGCATGGGCGCTACCCTGAACGCCCTGAACCAGCCAACCGGAGACAGCCATACCTGCCACGCCGATGGCAGTAGACAATAAAACAATCAGCGCCACCTGGTTGACCAGCGTAAGCGGGGAGAGACAACGTTTAAACATGGTGACTTGTTCCTTCGGGTCTTCGTAGAACAGAAACCCTTTTGAATAACGGTTCTGCTGCAGGCAGTGGCGTTATTCTCGGCGATACACTGGAGTATACCCATACCTCAAACGGGCTACCTCTTAATTGCCAGCTGAGGGGGAGGTCATGGGTCAGGGGGAGTAGAAGACGACAGAAGCGTGAAAAACCACATCTTTTTTACCGAAGTAATGTACTCATTTAGGGTGATGACAAATTTTAGGCATGAATAATGACACCTTTTCCTTTGATTTATATCAACTTACCTCCAGCTGTAAACCCTAAGGTTGCAGGCATCGAAACAAGTATCAGAGGTGTCTATGAGTCACTCATCTGCCCCGGAAAGGGCATCTGGAGCTGTAATTACAGAATGGCGGCCGGAAGATCCTGTCTTCTGGCAACAGCGTGGTCAACGAATCGCCAGCCGTAACCTGTGGATTTCCGTCCCTTGCTTACTGCTGGCGTTTTGCGTGTGGATGTTATTTAGCGCCGTGGCGGTGAACTTACCGAAAGTTGGCTTTAATTTCACCACGGAGCAATTGTTCATGTTGACGGCGTTGCCGTCGGTTTCCGGCGCGCTGCTGCGTGTGCCGTACTCCTTTATGGTTCCCCTGTTTGGTGGACGTCGCTGGACAGCATTCAGCACCGGCATCCTGATCATCCCATGCGTATGGTTAGGTTTTGCGGTGCAGGATACCACCACGCCATTTAGTACCTTTATTATTATCTCCTTGCTGTGCGGTTTTGCCGGTGCGAACTTTGCATCAAGCATGGCGAATATCAGCTTCTTCTTTCCAAAACAAAAGCAGGGCGGTGCGCTGGGTCTGAACGGTGGTCTGGGCAATATGGGTGTCAGCGTAATGCAGTTGGTTGCTCCGCTGGTGGTCTCACTGTCAATCTTTGCTGCATTTGGTAGCCATGGGGTTGAACAACCGGATGGTACGCAGTTGTATCTGGCGAACGCCGCATGGATTTGGGTTCCGTTCCTGGCTGTGCTGACGCTGGCTGCATGGTTTGGTATGAACGAACTGGCAACCTCAAAAGCGTCACTGAAAGCGCAATTGCCGGTGCTTAAACGCGGGCACCTGTGGATCATGAGCCTGCTTTATCTGGCAACCTTCGGTTCATTTATCGGCTTCTCAGCCGGTTTCGCGATGCTGTCAAAAACGCAGTTTCCTGAGGTACAGATCCTGCATTACGCCTTCTTTGGCCCGCTGATTGGCGCGCTGGCGCGTTCCGCTGGCGGTGCAATTTCTGACCGTCTGGGCGGAACTCGCGTGACGCTGGTGAATTTTGTGCTGATGGCTCTCTTTAGTGCCTTGCTGTTCCTGACGCTGCCAACCAATGGCGTAGGGGGCAACTTTACCGCTTTCTTCGCGGTGTTCCTGGCGTTGTTCCTGACGGCCGGTCTGGGCAGTGGTTCAACCTTCCAGATGATCTCCGTTATCTTCCGCAAGCTGACGATGGACAGAGTGAAAGCGGAAGGCGGGTCAGAAGAGAAGGCGATGCGTGAAGCGGCAACCGACACTGCGGCGGCGCTCGGTTTTATCTCAGCCATTGGCGCGATTGGCGGCTTCTTTATCCCCAAAGCATTTGGTACTTCCCTGGCGTTAACGGGATCACCTGTTGATGCGATGAAAGTCTTTGTGATCTTCTATGTCGCCTGCGTGGTTATCACCTGGGCGGTGTACGGACGTCATTCTAAAAAGTAAAAAAGTGGTAGCAGTTGATTATCCATTGCGCGGCGTTAGACCGCGCTTTTTTTTGCCTGTAATTAGTTACAACATACTTTTGTATTGAGACATGATAACAGCCTGTGAGAACTGTGCTCGCAATATGCTAAGCAGGGGGGATACCCCTTAATACCCACTTATAAAGAATTTAACATTTGTATGATAAGTGAATTTGAAAAAGTTATTTAAATTCATGATGTTAATTGATTTTTTGATATCCCACTTAGGGGGTATGTGAAAATTGACCCTCATTTTTCATCCCTGCCTGCCTTGATCGTTATCAATTCTCACGCCCTTTCAGAGCGTTACCTTCGCTCTCAATCAAGCAATGTCGATTTATCAGAGAGCCGTCAGGCTCCTACAGGAGAAAACCGATGAGTAAATTCCTGGACCGGTTTCGCTACTTCAAGCAGAAGGGCGAAACCTTTGCCGATGGGCACGGCCAGCTTCTCAATACCAACAGGGACTGGGAGGACGGATATCGCCAGCGTTGGCAGCATGACAAAGTCGTGCGTTCAACCCACGGTGTAAACTGCACCGGTTCATGCAGCTGGAAAATCTATGTGAAAAATGGTCTGGTGACCTGGGAAACCCAGCAAACTGACTACCCACGCACGCGTCCAGATATGCCAAACCACGAGCCTCGCGGCTGCCCGCGTGGTGCGAGCTATTCCTGGTATCTCTACAGCGCTAACCGTCTGAAATACCCATTGATGCGCAAACGTCTGATGAAGATGTGGCGTGAAGCCAAAAAACTGCACAGCGATCCGGTAGATGCCTGGGCATCCATCATCGAAGATGCCGACAAAGCAAAAAGCTTCAAACAAGCGCGTGGTCGTGGTGGCTTCGTTCGCTCTTCCTGGCAGGAAGTCAATGAACTGATTGCCGCTTCTAACGTGTACACCATCAAAACCTATGGTCCTGACCGCGTCGCAGGCTTCTCGCCGATCCCGGCGATGTCGATGGTTTCTTACGCGTCCGGCGCACGCTATATGTCGCTGATAGGCGGTACCTGCCTGAGCTTCTATGACTGGTACTGCGACCTGCCACCGGCTTCTCCGCAGACCTGGGGCGAACAGACCGACGTCCCTGAATCCGCTGACTGGTATAACTCCAGCTACATTCTTGCATGGGGTTCTAACGTACCGCAGACCCGTACTCCGGATGCGCACTTCTTTACTGAAGTTCGCTATAAAGGCACCAAAACGGTAGCGATTACCCCGGACTACGCGGAAATCGCCAAACTGTGCGACCTGTGGCTGGCGCCAAAGCAAGGGACCGATGCGGCGATGGCAATGGCGATGGGCCATGTCATGCTGCGCGAGTTCCACCTCGATAATCCGAGCCAGTACTTCACTGACTACGTTCGTCGTTATACTGACATGCCAATGCTGGTGATGCTCGAAGAGCGCGACGGTTATTATGCTGCCGGTCGTATGCTGCGAGCAGCGGATCTGGTTGACTCTCTGGGCCAGGAAAATAACCCGGAATGGAAAACCGTCGCTATCAATAGCAACGGTGAAATGGTTGCGCCAAATGGTTCAATTGGTTTCCGTTGGGGTGAAAAAGGCAAATGGAACCTCGAACAGCGCGACGGCACGTCGGGTAATGAAACCGAACTGCAACTCAGTCTGCTCGGTAGCCAGGATGACATTGCTGAAGTCGGCTTCCCATACTTTGGCGGCGAAGGTACCGAACATTTCAATAAAGTTGAACTGGAAAACATTCTGCTGCACAAATTGCCGGTTAAACGTCTGCAACTTGCCGACGGTTCTACCGCGCTGGTGACGACCGTTTACGATCTGACCATGGCCAACTACGGTCTGGAACGTGGTCTGAACGATGAAAACTGTGCAACCAGCTACGATGACCTGAAAGCGTATACGCCGGCATGGGCAGAAAAAATTACCGGTGTATCGCGCGCTCAAATCGTGCGCATCGCCCGCGAATTTGCGGATAACGCCGATAAAACGCACGGCCGTTCGATGATTATCGTCGGTGCGGGTCTGAACCACTGGTACCACCTCGATATGAACTATCGCGGCCTGATCAATATGCTGGTGTTCTGCGGCTGTATCGGCCAGAGCGGTGGCGGTTGGGCCCACTATGTCGGGCAGGAAAAACTGCGCCCGCAAACCGGCTGGCAGCCGCTGGCGTTTGCGCTGGACTGGCAGCGTCCGCCTCGTCATATGAACAGTACCTCTTACTTCTATAACCACTCCAGCCAATGGCGCTATGAGACGGTTACCGCACAGGAATTGCTGTCCCCGATGGCAGACAAATCCCGTTACAGCGGTCATTTGATTGACTTTAACGTTCGCGCTGAACGTATGGGGTGGTTACCGTCTGCACCGCAGTTAGGGACTAACCCGTTGCGTATCGCTGAAGAAGCGCAGAAAGCCGGCATGACGCCGGTGGACTACACCGTGAAATCTCTGAAAGACGGTTCTCTTCGCTTTGCGGCGGAACAACCGGAAAACGGCAAAAACCATCCGCGTAACCTGTTTATCTGGCGTTCCAACCTGCTCGGGTCTTCCGGTAAGGGCCACGAGTACATGCTCAAGTACCTGCTGGGTACTGAACATGGTATTCAGGGCAAAGATCTCGGCCAGCAGAGCGGCGTGAAGCCAGAAGAAGTGGAATGGCAGGACAACGGACTGGACGGTAAGCTGGATCTCGTGGTGACGCTGGACTTCCGTCTGTCGAGTACCTGTCTGTATTCCGACATCGTGCTGCCGACCGCAACCTGGTATGAAAAAGACGACATGAATACCTCGGATATGCATCCGTTTATTCATCCGTTGTCTGCCGCCGTTGACCCGGCCTGGGAATCGAAGAGCGACTGGGAAATCTATAAAGCCATCGCCAAGAAATTCTCTGAAGTGTGCGTGGGCCACCTCGGTAAAGAAACCGATGTTGTTACGCTGCCGATTCAGCACGACTCCGCCGCCGAGCTGGCGCAGCCGCTGGACGTGAAGGACTGGAAAAAAGGTGAGTGCGACCTGATTCCTGGCGTTACCGCGCCGCACATCATGACCGTAGAGCGTGATTATCCGGCAACCTATGAACGCTTTACCTCCATCGGCCCGCTGATGGAAAAAATCGGTAACGGCGGGAAAGGGATTGCCTGGAATACCCAGAGCGAAATGGATCTGCTGCGTAAGCTCAACTACACCAAGGCTGAAGGCCCGGCGAAAGGTCAGCCCAGGCTTAATACCGCCATTGATGCCGCCGAGATGATCCTCACCCTGGCACCGGAAACTAACGGTCAGGTAGCCGTTAAAGCCTGGGCAGCGCTGAGTGAATTTACCGGTCGTGACCATACGCATCTGGCGCTGAATAAAGAAGACGAAAAAATTCGTTTCCGCGATATACAGGCGCAGCCGCGCAAAATTATCTCCAGCCCGACCTGGTCTGGTCTGGAAGATGAACATGTGTCTTATAACGCCGGTTATACCAACGTTCATGAGCTGATCCCATGGCGTACGCTGTCTGGTCGCCAGCAGTTGTATCAGGATCACCAGTGGATGCGTGATTTCGGTGAAAGCCTGCTGGTTTACCGTCCGCCAATCGATACCCGTTCAGTGAAAGCGGTGATCGGCGAGAAGTCTAACGGTAATCCGGAAAAAGCGCTCAACTTCCTGACGCCGCACCAGAAATGGGGTATCCACTCCACCTACAGCGACAACTTGCTGATGCTGACGCTGTCACGTGGTGGTCCGATTGTGTGGATGAGCGAAGTCGATGCGAAAGACCTGGGAATCGAAGATAACGACTGGATCGAAGTCTTCAACAGCAACGGTGCGCTGACGGCGCGTGCAGTTGTCAGCCAGCGTGTACCGGCCGGGATGACCATGATGTACCACGCGCAGGAACGTATCGTTAACCTGCCGGGTTCAGAAATCACCCAGCAGCGCGGCGGGATCCACAACTCGGTGACCCGTATTACGCCGAAACCGACCCATATGATCGGCGGCTATGCGCAGCTGGCCTACGGCTTTAACTACTACGGTACCGTCGGTTCAAACCGTGATGAGTTCGTGGTTGTACGTAAGATGAAGAACATTAACTGGTTGGATGGCGAAGGCAATGACCAGGTACAGGAGAGCGTAAAATGAAAATTCGTTCACAAGTCGGCATGGTGCTGAATCTCGATAAGTGCATCGGCTGCCACACCTGTTCAGTGACCTGTAAAAACGTCTGGACCAGCCGTGAAGGTATGGAATACGCCTGGTTCAATAACGTGGAAAGTAAGCCTGGCGTCGGTTTCCCGAATGACTGGGAAAATCAGGAAAAATGGAAGGGCGGCTGGATCCGTAAAATCAACGGTAAACTGCAACCGCGCATGGGTAACCGTGCGCTGCTGCTGGGAAAAATCTTTGCTAACCCGCATCTACCGGGTATGGATGACTACTACGAGCCGTTTGATTTCGACTATCAGAATCTGCACACCGCGCCGGAAGGCAGCAAAGCGCAGCCGATTGCCCGCCCGCGCTCGTTGATTACCGGTCAGCGGATGGACAAAATTACCAGCGGTCCGAACTGGGAGGAAATTCTGGGCGGCGAATTCGAAAAACGCGCCAAAGACCAGAACTTCGAAAACATGCAGAAGGCGATGTACGGCCAGTTCGAAAACACCTTCATGATGTACTTGCCGCGCCTGTGTGAGCACTGCCTTAACCCGGCGTGTGTGGCGACCTGCCCGAGCGGTGCTATCTACAAGCGTGAAGAAGATGGCATCGTGCTGATCGACCAGGACAAGTGCCGCGGCTGGCGTATGTGCATCACCGGCTGCCCGTACAAGAAGATTTACTTCAACTGGAAGAGCGGGAAGTCCGAGAAGTGCATCTTCTGCTACCCGCGTATCGAAGCGGGTCAACCGACCGTTTGCTCCGAAACCTGTGTGGGTCGTATCCGTTATCTCGGCGTACTGCTGTATGATGCCGATGCGATCGAAAGCGCGGCCAGCACCGAGCACGAAAAAGATCTGTACCAGCGCCAACTGGACGTGTTCCTCGATCCGAACGATCCGGCTGTCATTGAACAGGCGCTAAAAGATGGTATTCCACTGAGCGTCATCGATGCTGCACAACAATCTCCGGTTTACAAAATGGCGATGGACTGGAAGCTGGCGCTGCCGCTGCATCCGGAATACCGCACGCTACCGATGGTTTGGTATGTGCCGCCTTTGTCACCGATTCAGTCTGCCGCCGACGCGGGCGAGCTTGGCAGCAACGGTATTCTGCCGGATGTAGACAGTCTGCGTATCCCGGTTCAGTACCTGGCGAACCTGTTGACCGCTGGCGACACCCAGCCGGTACTGTTGGCGCTGAAACGTATGCTGGCAATGCGTCACTATAAACGTGCGGAAACTGTTGACGGTAAAGTTGATACCCGTGCGCTGGAAGAGGTGGGCTTAAGCGAAGCACAGGCGCAGGAAATGTATCGTTACCTGGCGATTGCTAATTACGAAGATCGTTTCGTGGTGCCAAGCAGCCATCGTGAACTGGCGCGTGACGCATTCCCGGAGAAAAGCGGTTGTGGCTTTACCTTCGGCGATGGTTGCCACGGTTCTGATACCAAATTCAATCTGTTCAACAGCCGCCGCATCGACGCTGTTGATGTGACCAGCAAAACGGAGCCGCACCAATGATTGAACTCGTCATTGTTTCGCGTCTGCTCGAGTATCCGGATGCTGCCTTATGGCAGCATCAGCAGGAACTTTTCGATGCACTCGCGTCATCTGAGAACCTGGAGAAAGAGGATGCCCAGACCCTGGGCGTTTTCCTGCGCGATTTAACCGCGCAGGACATGCTGGATGTACAGGCCGCTTATAGCGAACTGTTTGACCGTGGCCGTGCCACATCGCTGCTGCTGTTTGAACATGTACACGGTGAATCCCGCGATCGTGGTCAGGCGATGGTTGACCTGATGGCACAGTATGAGCAGCACGGTTTGCAGCTCGACAGCCGCGAACTTCCCGATCATCTGCCGCTGTATCTGGAATACCTTGCGCAGTTGCCGAAAAGCGAAGCGTTAGGTGGTTTACAGGATATTGCGCCGATTCTGGCTTTGCTCAGCGCTCGTTTGCAACAGCGTGAAAGCCGTTATGCGGTGCTGTTCGACCTGCTGTTAAAACTGGCGAATACCGTTATCGACAGCGACAAAGTGGCTGAAAAAATTGCGGATGAAGCGCGTGATGACACCCCGCAGGCACTGGATGCGGTCTGGGAAGAAGAGCAGGTGAAATTCTTCGCCGATCAGGGGTGCGGCGAGTCGGAAATCTCCGCTCACCAGCGTCGTTTTGCCGGGGCCGTTGCGCCGCAGTATCTGAATATCACCACCGGAGGACAGCGATAATGCACTTCCTGAATACGTTCTTCTTTGACATCTATCCGTACATCGCGGGTTCTGTCTTTCTGATCGGCAGCTGGCTGCGTTATGACTATGGGCAATATACCTGGCGCGCGGCGTCCAGTCAGATGCTGGATCGCAAAGGGATGAACCTGGCGTCAAACCTGTTCCATATCGGGATCCTCGGAATTTTTGCCGGGCACTTTCTGGGCATGTTGACGCCGCACTGGATGTATGAGGCGTGGCTACCGCTTGAAGTGAAACAAAAGATGGCCATGTTCGCGGGCGGCGCCTCAGGCGTGATGTGTCTGGTCGGCGGCGTGCTGCTGCTGAAACGTCGTCTGTTCAGCCCACGCGTTCGGGCCACCACTACCGGTGCGGATATTCTGGTGCTGTCCATTCTGGTTATCCAGTGTGCCCTTGGCCTGCTGACCATTCCGTTCTCCGCTCAGCATATGGACGGTAGCGAGATGATGAAACTGGTGAACTGGGCGCAAACCGTGGTGACCTTCCACGGCGGCGCATCTGAATATCTGGATGGCGTGGCGTTTATCTTCCGTATGCACCTGGTGTTGGGTATGACGCTGTTCCTGCTGTTCCCGTTCTCGCGTCTGGTGCACATCTGGAGCGTTCCGGTCGAGTATCTGACCCGTAAATACCAGATCGTTCGTGCGCGTCATTAAGCGGTTATCTGTGTAAGATAAGACCCTGCTCCGGCGGGGTTTTTTTATGCCTGTTTGCCGGATGGCGGCGTAACCGCCTTATCCGGCCTACGCAGGCGTCAGCTCTCTATTGGCCTGATAAGCGCGAGCATCAGGCATATTGCGGGCACGTATTGAGGGCAGAATATAGTGCAGTAAGGTTTGATTTTGCTGAAGTGCGACAGGGAAATGATGGTGGTGGGGGAAGGATTCGAACCTTCGAAGTCGATGACGGCAGATTTACAGTCTGCTCCCTTTGGCCGCTCGGGAACCCCACCAGGGGTATACTAATTTTATGAATCTACAGGAATGAATGGTGGTGGGGGAAGGATTCGAACCTTCGAAGTCGATGACGGCAGATTTACAGTCTGCTCCCTTTGGCCGCTCGGGAACCCCACCACGGGGTAATGCTAATTACTGGCCTGCTTCCTTTGGAAGCGGGGCGCATCATATCAGATGATGCGCCCCTGTAAAGTATTCCGTTGATAAAAAAGAACTGGTTGCCTGATTTTTACGCGTAAAGATGTAAAGGTAACCAATTATATTATCAATCGATTACAGAATAATCGTTCGGTTACCGTAAACAAATACACGTTGAGCCAGAACCTGATACAGCGCGCGGCTTAATACATTTTTTTCAACGTCACGGCCGGCACGCATCATGTCTTCTGCGGTGTAGGTGTGATCAACGTGAATCACGTCCTGCATAATGATTGGGCCTTCATCGAGATTATCATTCACATAGTGGGCCGTCGCGCCGATGATCTTCACCCCGCGCTCGTAAGCCTGGTGGTATGGGCGAGCGCCAATAAACGCCGGCAGGAATGAATGGTGAATATTGATGATCTTATTCGGGAAGCGGGAAACAAAGGTCGGTGTCAGAACACGCATGTATTTTGCCAGCACGACATAGTCCGGTTGGTGCGCATCGATAGCATCAGCCATTTTCTGGTCATGTTCATCGCGGGTTAAACCCTCGTGGCTAACCAGCTCAAACGGAATATCAAAGCGCTCAACCAAAGGACGCAGCGTCTCGTGGTTGCCGATCACCGCAGCGATTTCAACATCCAGTCCGCCATAATTTGCTTTCATTAACAGATCGCCCAGGCAATGCGCTTCCTTGGTGACCAAAATGACGATACGGCGGCGTCCTGCTGGCGTTAATTCGCGAATAGAGCCTTCGGGTAAGGCGCTATCAAGATCGGCAAGCAGCGTGACATCGTTAAAAATGCCCTCCAGTTCGGTACGCATAAAAAAGCGTCCGGTACGGTGGTCCACGAACTCATTGTTCTGCACGATATTCAGTTCATGCTTGTAACAGATATTTGTAATGCGCGCGATCAGACCTTTTTGATCCGGACAAATAGTACGCAGCACTTTTCGTTGTAATGAATGCATTTGCAGCGGTGATCCTGTTGAGAATGTTTGCAAAATTGATACTGTCGGGCGTTGATTAGCCGCAGCACTTCTTAAATTTTTTACCCGAGCCACAAGGGCAGGTGTCGTTTCGTCCAATTTGAGGGCGTGTACCGTCTATATAGTACCACTGACCGTTTTCTTTTAAAAAACGAGAGCGTTCAATAATGGCGCCAGTTTTTCCCTGTTCAGAAAACCGCGCGACAAAACTGACGTAGCCGATATTTTCTGAATCTACCGTCTGTTGCTCAAAAACGGTCAGTCCCAGCCATTCGGTATGCGTAAATCCTGCAATAATGTCGTCACGAAACGCAGCGGCATGGCAGTCCGCATGCCAGGTCTTGATAAGGTAATCTGCGTCTTTCATCACAAAAGCGCAGTAACGAGAACGCATGAGGTGTGACGGCGTAGGTGCTACTTGCGCGCTGGACACATAACGGTAGCAACATAGGCTATACTCGACAGCGCTACCACAGGGACAAAGCTGAGACACAAAGTACTCCCTGGAATAAAAAAACGGCGTAAAAACGCCACGGTGGCACTATGTTAACTGAGCGGTAGCGATGTTGCTACGTCTGCAAGCCAGGGGAAGTTTGTACGTACAATGAGAAAAATTAAAATTGGGCTGGCGCTAGGTTCCGGCGCTGCGCGCGGCTGGTCGCATATTGGCGTAATTAAAGCCCTTAAGCATATGGGGATTGATGTAGATATCGTGGCAGGGTGCTCCATTGGTTCGCTGGTTGGCGCGGCCTACGCCTGCAATAAATTGCCTGCACTCGAACAGTGGGTTTGTTCATTTAGTTATTGGGACGTCTTACGCCTGATGGATCTCTCGTGGCGCAGGGGAGGACTATTGCGCGGAGAACGGGTGTTCAACCAGTACCGTAATGTCATGCCGGTAGAATCGATTGAACAATGCACACGCCGCTTTGCAACTGTTGCAACCAATTTAAGTACGGGCCGGGAACTCTGGTTCACCGAAGGTGATTTGCACCTGGCTGTCCGGGCATCCTGCAGTATTCCTGGTCTGATGTCCCCCGTAGCGCATAATGGCTACTGGTTGGTCGATGGCGCGGTGGTGAATCCCGTGCCCGTTTCCCTGACGCGTGCGCTGGGCGCCGATATCGTTATTGCGGTCGATCTGCAACACGATGCGCACCTGATGCAGCAAGATTTACTCTCCTTCAACGTCAGTAGCGATGCTGAATCAGGTGATGGCGCTGACGAACTCTCATGGCATGGCCGTCTGAAAGAGCGTCTGAGCAACATTACGGCGAGGCGGACAGTGACCGCGCCGACGGCGATGGAGATCATGACGACCTCTATTCAGGTTCTGGAAAACCGTCTGAAACGTAACCGTATGGCTGGCGACCCGCCTGATATCCTGATTCAGCCGTTTTGTCCGCAAATATCCACGCTGGATTTCCACCGCGCCAGTGCAGCAATTGCTGCCGGGCAGTTGGCGGTTGAGAAGAAAATGGATGAGCTTCTACCTCTGGTGAAGACCAACGTCTAGGCACTTTTTATCAATACTTAAGTTAAATCTGACAGGCGTGAGTAGCAATAGCATGCCACTATTTATTAAAGCCAGTCAGGGGGGAGAATATGACGCAGCCATTGGTCGGAAAACAGATTCTTATCGTTGAGGATGAGCCGGTATTCCGCTCACTCATGGATTCATGGTTTTCCTCTTTGGGAGCGACAACAGCGGTGGCCGGCGATGGGCTTGAAGCACTGGACTTACTAGGTCACTTTACGCCTGACTTAATGATCTGCGATCTGGCTATGCCACGCATGAACGGTCTTAAACTGGTTGAGTATTTACGCAATCGAGGCGATCAAACGCCGATACTGGTGATTTCAGCGACGGAAAACATGTCTGATATAGCCAAAGCGCTGCGACTTGGTGTGGACGATGTTCTTCTGAAACCGGTGAAGGATCTTAATCGCTTGCGAGAAACGGTTTTTGCGTGCCTGTATCCCAATATGTTCAATTCACGGGTTGAAGAAGAAGAGCGGCTGTTTCGCGACTGGGATGCCATGGTGGACGATCCTGCTGCTGCAGCTAAGCTGCTGCAGGAGTTACAGCCTCCAGTATCGCAAGTGATTTCACAATGTCGCATAAACTATCGGCAATTGGTTGCCGCCGATCAACCGGGACTGGTGCTGGATATTGCGCCGCTGTCGGATCACGACCTTGCTTTTTATTGTCTGGATGTCACGCGGGCAGGGGATAATGGCGTGCTGGCCGCATTATTACTGCGAGCCTTATTTAACGGCTTGTTGCAGGAGCAGCTGGCGCAACAAAATCAGCGGTTGCCAGAGTTAGGTGCGTTATTGAAACAGGTGAACCATTTGCTGCGTCAGGCTAATTTACCCGGCCAGTTTCCTTTGCTGGTAGGGTATTACCACAGCGGGTTAAAAAACCTGATTCTGGTATCAGCAGGACTGAATGCGACATTAAATACGGGTTCCCATCAGGTACAAATCAGCAATGGCGTACCGCTGGGAACGCTCGGCAATACCTATCTTAATCAGTTGAGCCAGCGCTGCGAGTCATGGCAGAGCCAAATTTGGGGGGCGGGTGGTCGCCTGCGCCTGATGTTGTCTGCGGAATGAACAATTGAGCGGGGGAGGAATGAAATTGCTTCACCTCCCTCATGCTGCGAGTGCTACTATCAGCGCCAGATTTATTCGTATTTGTCTTAATTATACCGACGTGCGTCCTTTTCAGACCAGAGGCTTACCGCTGTACTGATATACTTGGATGCGATACAGATTGATGAACACGTTCAATACATGAACAGTCCAGGAGAGTTTTAAATGGCTGCTATTAATTCAAAAGTCAAAAAGGCCGTTATCCCGGTTGCGGGATTAGGAACCAGGATGTTACCGGCTACGAAGGCAATCCCGAAAGAGATGCTACCGTTGGTTGATAAGCCATTAATTCAGTACGTGGTAAACGAATGTATTGCTGCGGGTATCACTGAAATTGTACTTGTAACTCACTCGTCTAAAAATTCCATTGAAAACCACTTTGATACCAGCTTTGAGCTAGAAGCTATGCTGGAAAAACGTGTAAAACGTCAGCTGCTGGAAGAAGTGCAATCTATTTGTCCACCGCATGTCACTATTATGCAGGTACGTCAGGGACTGGCTAAAGGTCTGGGACACGCAGTATTGTGCGCGCACCCGGTTGTTGGCGATGAACCGGTTGCGGTTATCCTGCCAGACGTAATTCTGGATGAATACGAATCAGATTTATCCCGCGAAAACCTGGCCGAAATGATTCATCGTTTTGATGAAACTGGCAGCAGCCAGATTATGGTTGAACCCGTAGAAGATGTTACCGCTTATGGCGTAGTGGATTGTAAAGGCGTTGAATTAGCGCCGGGCGAAAGCGTGCCAATGGTTGGCGTTGTTGAAAAGCCGAAAGCTAATGTAGCGCCGTCTAATTTGGCGGTTGTGGGGCGTTATGTTCTCAGTGCGGATATCTGGCCTCTGCTGGCAAAAACGCCTCCGGGAGCAGGCGACGAAATTCAGCTGACTGACGCTATCGATATGCTGATTGAAAAAGAAACGGTTGAAGCCTATCACATGAAGGGCAAAAGCCATGACTGCGGTAATAAGCTGGGCTATATGCAGGCGTTCGTTGAATATGGTATTCGCCATAATACCCTCGGCGCTGAATTTAAGGCCTGGCTGGAAGAAGAGATGGGTATTAAGAAGTAACCACCAGTAATTATCAGGTCAGAACGGTGCTGTTAATCCAGCGCCGTTTTTTTATACCTAATCCGGGTAAGGGGCCATGCGAAGTACAGGTAAAAAAAATCCCGCCAGGGCGGGATTTTAAGCAAACTATTTCTGAATTATTCCTTGATCAGGAAATCGTCCAGTTGCTTACCTTGTTCTTCCATCGCTTTTTTGATCACAGCCGGTGTACGACCCTGGCCAGTCCAGGTTTTAGTTTCACCGTTTTCGTCAACATAGCTATATTTAGCCGGACGCGCAGCGCGTTTAGCTTTGGTGCCAGATTTAACAGCAGCCATGCTATTCAACAGTTCGTTCGGATCAATGCCGTCAGCAATCAGCATTTCACGATATTGTTGCAGTTTACGAGTACGTTCTTCAACTTCAGCAGCGGCAGCGCTTTCTTCTTCACGACGCTCGCTAACTACAACTTCTAATTTTTCCAGCATTTCTTCAAGCGTTTCCAGAGTACATTCTCTTGCCTGCGCACGAAGAGTACGGATGTTGTTCAGAATTTTAAGTGCTTCGCTCATTGTAGTAATCTCAAACTTATATTGGGGGTGGTTTGTTGAGCTAATAATAGAGCGATAATTTCAGTTGTGCAATAGCCAGGAATGTAAGGAATTCAAAATTGCGCTTTATTTAGTATCAGAATTAATTCCTCTGTCTTAAATTCTCAGCGATGTTGGGCATAAAAAAGGCTTATTGGTGGGGGGGCTTCTCAACGGCTGAGAGTAAAAATTCAAGATTCAGGTCACATTTTATCGTGTGCAAATAGTATCACTTTGCAGTGATTTCAACCTTTTGTATTAGTTTTGCTTACGTGAATTCGCTATTACATGGCGGCGGTGGGGAGATTCAATAACAATAAGGGAACGGTTTCTTAATTGTCGACGCTTGATAAGCGAGACTGATAAATTTCATGAGCACTATTTGTGAAAGAATGTGTATATACGGTACGGCTCCGGCTGTTTGGGCTAAGACGCCGCGCTATCATACTCCCACCCATAAAGGGCACCTGCATTTTCTGGTTATTAAGGCGGCACTGAGCGAGTCGGTACGCGCCTTTATACGTCTTTCGGGACAACGCTGCACCGACATGTTCGTGAAATATGATACAATCCAGCCCATATTTATTTCCCCAGATGAGGGTCTACGGTCAATGGCACAGCTATATTTTTACTATTCTGCAATGAATGCCGGTAAGTCGACTGCATTGCTGCAATCTTCGTACAATTATCAGGAGCGTGGAATGCGCGCTGTTGTATATACAGCGGAAATTG
Organism: Citrobacter sp. wls615; assembly: GCF_005281355.1. Lineage (NCBI taxonomy): Bacteria > Pseudomonadati > Pseudomonadota > Gammaproteobacteria > Enterobacterales > Enterobacteriaceae > Citrobacter > Citrobacter sp. wls615. The sequence continues at coordinate 36,002 of NZ_SZXM01000020.1, forward strand.
ATGACCGTTTTGGCACTGGAAAAGTAAGTTCACGTATAGGTCTGTCGTCACCTGCAAAATTGTTTAACCAAAATTCATCATTGTTCGAAGAGATTCGTGCCGACAATGAGCAGCAAAGAATTCACTGCGTACTGGTTGATGAGTCTCAGTTTCTGACGCGACAACAGGTTTATGAATTATCTGAAGTTGTCGATCGGCTGGATATTCCCGTGTTGTGTTACGGCTTACGCACCGATTTTCGTGGTGAGCTATTCGGCGGCAGTGAATACCTGCTTGCATGGTCAGATAAGCTGGTTGAATTAAAAACTATTTGCTTCTGTGGCCGTAAGGCCAGCATGGTGTTACGTCTTGATCAGGCAGGAAGACCGTTTAACGAGGGCGAGCAGGTGGTTATAGGCGGAAACGAGCGCTATGTGTCGGTATGCCGTAAGCATTATAAGCAGGCGCAGTCTGAAGGCTCTCTGACGGCAATACAAGAACGACACAGCCACGATTAAACCTATGCGCTTCTGGGCGCTTATAAGCACAGGGTAGGCAACGAGTTCTCTACCCTGTCACACGCTCTTCTGACGCTATTCTGGCTTCTTCCCTGCATGTAATCTTCATCAGGCCATATCTCGCAAGTGGCCGAGTCAGGTATTACCTCATTCTTATAGCGTAAGGCACAAAAAAAACGGTCCCGAAAAGGGACCGTTTAGAGTCAGACTAAAACTTATCTGAACGAATTAAGCGGATTTCTTCGCTTTTTTCTCAGCTTTCGGTGCAGCTGCTACTTCAGGCTTAGCAGTGGTTTCACCTTCGGTGTACTCACGGCCGTAGTAGGTATCCAGCAGAATCTGCTTCAGCTCAGCAATCAGAGGATAACGCGGGTTAGCACCAGTACACTGGTCGTCAAACGCATCTTCAGACAGTTTGTCAACGTGTGCCAGGAAGTCAGCTTCCTGCACGCCAGCTTCACGGATAGACTTAGGAATACCCAGTTCAGCTTTGATTTCGTCCAGCCAGCCCAGCAGTTTCTGGATTTTCGCGGCAGTACGGTCACCCGGTGCACTCAGACCCAGGTGGTCAGCGATTTCAGCGTAGCGACGACGTGCCTGAGGACGGTCGTACTGGCTGAATGCTGTCTGTTTAGTCGGATTGTCGTTCGCGTTGTAACGAATAACGTTGCTAATCAGCAGGGCGTTCGCCAGACCGTGAGGAATGTGGAACTGAGAACCCAGTTTGTGCGCCATAGAGTGACATACACCCAGGAAGGCGTTCGCAAACGCGATACCGGCGATGGTCGCTGCACTGTGTACACGCTCACGGGCTACCGGGTTCTTGGAACCTTCGTGGTAGGACGCCGGCAGGTTTTCTTTCAGCAGTTTCAGTGCCTGCAGAGCCTGACCGTCAGAGAACTCAGAAGCCAGTACGGAAACGTAAGCTTCCAGAGCGTGAGTGACGGCATCCAGACCACCGAACGCACACAGAGACTTCGGCATATCCATCACCAGGTTGGCATCGACAATCGCCATATCCGGGGTCAGAGCGTAGTCAGCCAGCGGATATTTCTGACCGGTTGCATCGTCGGTCACAACCGCAAACGGTGTGACTTCAGAACCGGTACCGGAAGTGGTGGTGACGGCGATCATTTTCGCTTTCACGCCCATTTTCGGGAACTTGTAGATACGTTTACGGATGTCCATAAAGCGCAGCGCCAGTTCTTCGAAGTGGGTTTCCGGATGTTCGTACATAACCCACATAATTTTCGCGGCGTCCATCGGGGAACCACCACCCAGCGCGATAATCACGTCTGGTTTGAAGGAGTTAGCCAGCTCAGCGCCTTTGCGCACAACGCTCAGAGTCGGGTCAGCTTCAACTTCGAAGAACACTTCGGTTTCAACGCCAGCCGCTTTCAGCACAGAGGTGATCTGGTCAGCATAACCATTGTTGAACAAGAAGCGGTCGGTCACGATCAGCGCACGTTTGTGACCATCAGTAATCACTTCATCCAGCGCGATTGGCAGAGAGCCACGACGGAAGTAGATAGATTTCGGAAGTTTGTGCCACAACATGTTTTCAGCTCGCTTAGCAACGGTTTTCTTGTTGATCAGGTGCTTAGGACCAACGTTTTCAGAGATGGAGTTACCACCCCAGGAACCACAACCCAGAGTCAGGGAAGGTGCGAGTTTGAAGTTGTACAGGTCACCGATACCACCCTGAGAAGCAGGGGTGTTGATCAGGATACGCGCGGTTTTCATCATCTGACCGAAGTAAGCAACGCGTTCTGGCTGGTTATCCTGGTCGGTGTACAGGCAAGAGGTATGACCGATACCGCCCATCGCAACCAGTTTCTCAGCTTTGTCCACTGCGTCTTCGAAGTCTTTCGCACGATACATCGCCAGAGTCGGAGACAGTTTTTCGTGAGCAAACGGTTCGCTTTCGTCAACAACCTTAACTTCACCAATCAGAATCTTAGTGGTTTCTGGTACGGAGAAGCCTGCCAGTTCAGCAATTTTGTAGGCTGGCTGACCAACGATAGCGGCGTTCAGCGCGCCATTTTTCAGGATAACGTCCTGAACAGCTTTCAACTCTTTGCCCTGCAGCAGGTAGCCGCCGTGAGTGGCGAAACGCTCACGTACTGCGTCGTATACAGAGTCAACCACGACAACAGACTGTTCAGAAGCACAGATTACGCCGTTATCGAAGGTTTTAGACATCAGAACAGATGCAACAGCACGTTTGATATCAGCGGTTTCGTCGATAACAACAGGGGTGTTACCTGCGCCTACGCCGATTGCCGGTTTACCGGAGCTGTATGCCGCTTTAACCATGCCTGGACCACCGGTCGCAAGGATCAGGTTGATGTCCGGGTGGTGCATCAGCGCGTTAGATAGTTCTACGGAAGGTTGATCGATCCAGCCGATCAGGTCTTTCGGCGCGCCAGCAGCGATTGCCGCTTGCAGAACGATATCAGCAGCTTTGTTAGTAGCATCTTTAGCACGCGGATGCGGAGAGAAGATGATGGCGTTACGGGTCTTCAGGCTGATCAGCGATTTGAAGATAGCAGTAGAAGTCGGGTTAGTGGTTGGAACGATACCGCAGATGATACCAATCGGTTCAGCAATAGTAATGGTACCGAAAGTGTCGTCTTCAGACAGCACACCACAGGTTTTTTCATCTTTGTAAGCGTTGTAAATGTATTCAGAAGCAAAGTGGTTTTTAATCACTTTATCTTCGACGATACCCATGCCAGATTCGGCAACGGCCATTTTCGCGAGAGGGATTCGAGCGTCTGCGGCAGCCAGAGCGGCGGCGCGGAAGATTTTGTCAACCTGTTCTTGAGTGAAACTGGCATATTCACGCTGGGCCTTTTTTACGCGCTCTACAAGTGCGTTAAGTTCAGCGACATTAGTAACAGCCATAATGCTCTCCTGATAATGTTAAACTTTTTTAGTAAATCATCTGCTCGACACGAGAGTATAGACAGACCGACGAAAATTTGTGTAACGGTTTGAAAATCAAACGGTTAATTAACGTCCACTTTACCTTGATTTACTAAAAGAGCTTATACGCAAGCGCCAGTTAACTCTCACGCTTTACCTCCAGGGGACGTAAGCAAGGTTACTCACTTCTGAGTAGTAATTGCGTGATCTGGATCAAAATTTCGCAAAGCTGACACCTTTCAGCAGGCCCTTTTAGCGTTTATCGGTAAGTGTTAAAAATTCGTGTGGTGAATGCTAAGCACATTAGCATATTTGATACATATTAATAACACTAAGTATTGGTAGCGTATTTACGTAGATATACGCAGATAGGAGGTGAAGTATGCTGACAAAAGGCGTATCTTCAGCACGGATTTTATCACTTTTTATGACTCATTTTATCCGGCTAACGCTTCGGAGCTAACCGTGATCCAAACGCTATTTGATTTTCCTGTTTATTTTAAATTTTTTATTGGGTTATTTGCCCTGGTCAACCCGGTAGGGATCATCCCTGTCTTTATCAGTATGACCAGTTATCAAACTGCGGCTGCGCGAAATAAAACCAATCTCACGGCAAACCTGTCGGTCGCTATCATCCTGTGGACTTCGCTGTTCCTCGGTGACGGTATTCTGCAACTTTTCGGTATCTCTATAGATTCGTTCAGGATTGCTGGCGGTATTCTGGTTGTGACCATCGCGATGTCGATGATTAGCGGAAAACTTGGCGAAGATAAGCAGAACAAACAGGAAAAATCAGAAACGGCCATTCGTGAAAGCATTGGCGTGGTGCCGTTGGCATTGCCGTTGATGGCGGGGCCGGGGGCAATTAGCTCGACTATCGTTTGGGGGACGCGTTACCACAGTGCAATTAACCTGTTTGGCTTTTTTATCGCGATTGCGTTGTTTGCCTTGTGTTGCTGGGGGCTGTTTCGCATGGCGCCGTGGTTAGTGCGCTTGCTGGGCCAAACGGGTATCAACGTCATTACGCGTATTATGGGGCTGTTACTCATGGCCTTAGGGATTGAATTTATTGTTACTGGTATCAAATCCATTTTCCCCGGTTTGCTTGCCTGATATTCCTTCTTCAGTACAAGCGGAGCCGCTACAGGCTCCGCTTCCTTTCATTATCAGTAAAACTTCTCACTAAAGTTGATAATCAGCATAACCATAATGAAAAATGCTGATGGTTAACGATTTAGTTATTCATTGATTTTATGGATATAACACTCAGCTCTGCGTCAGGGGGAGCACGATATTGCTGTTATTTTATTAACATCATACTCTGGGGCTTGCTGTGGGATTATCGAAATGTTATTAGTTATTTCAGCGTTTTTTTTAGATGAATGTGCTAATTAATAACCAATTGTTAAATTTATGTGCACTTTGGCATGGGGTTGAGACCGGACAGGGGAGTCAACCATGTTAATCAGGCAATTAGTTGATTATTAATGTTTTATTGTTATAGGTTTTCATTCGTAAGCCTTTGCCAGTGACATTTATTTCTAATAAAAGAGAATTGGTTAACAAATTTGTAAAATGTATTGGCGGTGAAGAAACGCATTTGGTACTTTCCGGCCAGGTATTTGGCAGAAGAATTGATGTTGATGAGAATGATTTTCAATTTCTTTCTCTCAACAGGGTAATAGCGTGTTTCCGGCAGGGGAGACACGTAGATAATCGACGCAAGGCGGTCGTACGAATCGCCAGAATAAATAAAGTCGGTGATAGCAAGCAGTAAAACAATAAACCACCTGACGGCAGAAAATCTCCGGTGCCGTACAGGGATCCTGACAGGATTAACAGTCTGGTTAAAAAACCAGCCATAATAATGAGGGAGTACAAACACAATGACGATCATCACTAAAAAAAGTTTAGTCGCTGCGGGGATCCTCACTGCGCTAATCGCTGGAAATGTGGCCACGGCGGCAGTTGTGCCAGCGGGTGTGCAGCTTGCTGAAAAGCAGACTCTGGTGCGTAATAACGGTTCGGAAGTTCAGTCTCTCGATCCTCATAAAATTGAAGGTGTGCCGGAATCCAACATTAGCCGGGACCTGTTTGAAGGTTTATTAATCAGCGATGTCGATGGCAAACCATCGCCGGGCGTGGCTGAGAAATGGGACAATAAAGATTTTAAAGTCTGGACGTTCCATCTGCGTAAAGATGCTAAATGGTCTGACGGTACGCCTGTTACCGCGCAAGATTTTGTGTATAGCTGGCAACGTTTGGCGAACCCAAATACTGCCTCACCGTACGCCAGTTATTTGCAGTACGGCCATATCGTCAATATTGATGACATCATCGCCGGTAAAAAGCCGGTCACCGATCTCGGTGTGAAAGCGATTGACGATCATACTTTTGAAGTCACCCTGAGCGAACCTGTTCCTTATTTCTACAAACTGCTCGTGCACTCTTCCGTTTCACCGGTTCCTAAAGCCGCCGTAGAAAAATACGGTGATAAGTGGACCCAGCCCGCGAACATTGTCACTAACGGCGCGTATAAACTGAAGGACTGGGTGGTTAACGAGCGCATTGTGCTTGAGCGTAATACCAACTACTGGGACAACGCCAAAACCGTTATTAACCAGGTGACCTACCTGCCAATTTCTTCTGAAGTGACTGACGTTAACCGCTATCGCAGCGGTGAAATCGACATGACCTATAACAACATGCCGATCGAGTTATTCCAGAAACTGAAAAAAGAGATCCCGAACGAAGTTCACGTTGACCCGTATCTGTGCACCTATTATTACGAAATCAACAACCAGAAAGCACCGTTCAATGATGTTCGTGTCCGTACGGCTCTGAAGCTGGCGATGGATCGCGACATCATTGTCAACAAAGTGAAAAACCAGGGTGACCTGCCTGCTTATAGTTTTACCCCTCCTTACACCGATGGCGCGAAACTGGTTGAGCCAGAGTGGTTCAAATGGTCACAGGAAAAACGCAACGAAGAAGCGAAAAAACTGCTGGCTGAAGCCGGTTATACCGCTGAAAAACCGTTGACCTTTGACCTGCTGTATAATACCTCAGACCTGCACAAGAAGCTGGCTATCGCCGCAGCTTCTATCTGGAAGAAAAATCTGGGCGCTAACGTCAAGCTGGAAAATCAGGAATGGAAAACATTCCTCGATACGCGCCATCAGGGCAACTATGATGTTTCACGTGCGGGCTGGTGCGCGGATTACAACGAACCAACTTCCTTCCTGAATATGGTGCTGTCCGACAGCTCGAACAACACCGTTCACTATAAGAGCCCTGCATTTGACAAGCTGATTGCAGATACCCTGAAAGTGACTGATGAAACGCAGCGTAGTGAGCTGTATTCGAAAGCGGAGCAGCAACTGGATAAAGATTCTGCGATTGTACCGGTTTATTACTATGTTAACGCCCGCCTGGTGAAACCATGGGTTGGCGGATACTCCGGTAAAGACCCGATGGATAATATCCATGTAAAAGACTTGTATATTATCAAGCATTAATGGCAAGACGTGGGGCAATCATTTTGCCCCACAGTGTCTTTTTCTTCGAACTATTAACACCTCTTTACCTGAAGATCTGGGTAGAAGAGGTGTAAAGGCACACGCCAGAAGGTACGGGCAATGTTAAAATTCATATTACGTCGCTGTCTGGAAGCGATTCCGACGCTGTTTATTCTTATTACGATTTCATTCTTTATGATGCGCCTTGCGCCGGGTAGTCCATTCACCGGTGAACGCGCATTGCCGCCAGAAGTGCTGGCTAATATTGAAGCGAAATATCATCTCAACGATCCCATCTCCACACAGTATTTCAGCTACCTGAAACAGCTGGCGCATGGTGATTTTGGACCATCCTTTAAATACAAAGATTACACGGTTAACGACCTTGTCGCTTCAAGTTTTCCGGTGTCAGCGAAGCTTGGCGCTGCGGCATTTATTCTGGCGGTGCTCGTCGGCGTTAGCGCTGGGGTGATCGCCGCACTGAAGCAAAATACGCGCTGGGACTACACGGTTATGGGGATCGCGATGACCGGGGTGGTTATTCCCAGTTTCGTCGTTGCTCCCTTATTGGTCATGATATTTGCCATAACGTTGAAATGGCTGCCCGGCGGTGGCTGGAACGGCGGGGCGTTGAAATTTATGATCCTGCCGATGGTGGCGTTATCGCTCGCCTATATCGCCAGTATCGCCCGTATTACTCGCGGCTCGATGATTGAAGTGCTGCACTCAAACTTTATTCGTACCGCGCGAGCTAAAGGACTGCCGATGCGGCGGATTATTTTCCGCCATGCGTTAAAGCCGGCGTTGCTTCCCGTGCTGTCTTATATGGGGCCCGCGTTTGTCGGCATTATTACCGGCTCAATGGTTATTGAAACAATCTATGGTTTGCCGGGCATTGGGCAACTGTTCGTGAATGGCGCTTTAAACCGCGACTATTCGCTGGTGCTGAGTCTGACCATTCTGGTCGGTACGCTGACTATTGTGTTTAATGCGATTGTCGATGTGCTGTATGCCGTTATCGATCCGAAGATTCGTTACTGATACTGGAGCTCGCTATGATGTTAAGTAAGAAAAACAGCGAGGCGCTGGAAAATTTCAGTGAGAAGCTGGAGGTTGAAGGTCGCAGCCTATGGCAGGACGCGCGTCGACGTTTTATGCATAACCGCGCGGCGGTGGCAAGCCTGGTAGTGCTGGTGATTATTGCGCTGTTTGTGACGCTGGCGCCAATGCTGTCGCAGTTTACCTACTTTGATACCGACTGGGGAATGATGTCCAGCGCGCCGGATATGGAGTCCGGGCACTACTTTGGCACTGACTCATCGGGTCGCGACCTGCTGGTGCGTGTGGCGATTGGCGGGCGCATCTCGCTGATGGTCGGTATTGCCGCGGCGCTGGTGGCGGTAGTCGTCGGTACGCTGTACGGCTCTCTGTCAGGTTATCTCGGCGGCAAAATCGACTCGGTGATGATGCGCCTGCTGGAAATCCTCAACTCCTTCCCGTTCATGTTCTTCGTGATTCTGCTGGTGACCTTCTTTGGGCAAAACATTCTGCTGATTTTTGTCGCTATCGGGATGGTTTCCTGGCTGGATATGGCACGTATCGTGCGTGGACAAACGCTGAGTCTCAAGCGCAAAGAGTTCATTGAAGCAGCACAAGTGGGTGGGGTATCTACCGTACGCATCGTTATCCGTCATATTGTGCCGAACGTGCTGGGCGTAGTGGTGGTATACGCTTCATTGCTGGTGCCGAGCATGATTCTGTTTGAATCCTTCCTGAGCTTTTTGGGATTAGGTACGCAAGAACCGTTAAGTAGTTGGGGCGCGCTGCTGAGTGATGGTGCCAACTCAATGGAAGTATCGCCATGGCTGCTGCTGTTCCCGGCCGGTTTCCTGGTGGTTACTTTGTTCTGTTTTAACTTTATCGGCGATGGCCTGCGTGATGCCCTCGACCCGAAAGACCGTTAAGGAGCGCCGCCATGAGCGTAATTGAGACCGCAACCGCGCCGCTCGCGCAACAACAGGCTAACGCACTGCTGAACGTTAAGGATCTGCGCGTGACGTTTGCCACCCCCGATGGCGATGTTACTGCAGTAAACGATTTAAACTTTTCCCTGCGAGCCGGAGAAACGTTGGGTATTGTGGGTGAGTCCGGTTCGGGCAAATCGCAAACCGCGTTTGCCCTGATGGGGCTGCTGGCGGCGAATGGCCGTATCGGAGGTTCCGCTACGTTTAACGGGCGTGAAATATTGAATTTACCGGAGCACGAGCTGAACAAACTGCGCGCCGAGCAAATCTCAATGATTTTTCAGGATCCGATGACCTCTCTGAATCCGTACATGCGGGTCGGAGAGCAACTGATGGAAGTTCTCATGCTGCATAAAGGCATGAGTAAAGCAGAAGCGTTTGAAGAGTCAGTAAAAATGCTGGATGCGGTGAAAATGCCGGAAGCGCGCAAGCGCATGAAGATGTATCCGCATGAATTCTCTGGCGGAATGCGTCAGCGCGTAATGATCGCCATGGCGCTGCTGTGCAGACCAAAATTATTGATCGCCGATGAGCCGACTACCGCGCTCGATGTTACGGTACAGGCGCAAATTATGACGCTGCTGAATGAACTGAAAAGTGAATTTAACACCGCAATTATCATGATCACCCACGATCTGGGGGTTGTCGCCGGTATTTGTGACAAAGTGCTGGTGATGTACGCTGGACGAACCATGGAATATGGCAGCGCACGGGATGTCTTTTATAAGCCCGTTCATCCGTATTCGATTGGTCTGCTGAATGCCGTACCTCGTCTGGACGCTGAAGGGGAAGAGATGTTGACTATCCCGGGCAACCCACCGAACCTGCTGCGTCTGCCAAAAGGTTGTCCATTCCAGCCCCGCTGCCCGCATGCGATGGAAATCTGTAGCAGTGCTCCGCCACTGGAAGAGTTTAGCCCGGGCCGCCTGCGCGCCTGCTTTAAACCGGTGGAGGAACTGGTATGAATACGGTCATCGAACAACGAAAAGTACTCCTTGAAATTGCCGATTTAAAGGTCCATTTCGACATTAAAGACGGCAAGCAGTGGTTTTGGCAACCGTCTAAATCCCTCAAAGCGGTTGATGGCGTGACCCTGCGATTGTATGAAGGTGAAACCTTAGGCGTGGTGGGGGAGTCCGGCTGCGGAAAATCGACCTTTGCTCGGGCGATTATCGGTCTGGTGAAAGCCACTGATGGAAAGGTCGCCTGGTTGGGTAAAGATTTGCTGGGGATGAAACCTGATGAATGGCGTGAGGTGCGCAGTGATATTCAGATGATTTTCCAGGATCCGCTGGCGTCATTAAATCCGCGTATGACCATTGGTGAAATTATTGCCGAGCCGCTGCGGACTTATCATCCGAAACTGCCGGGGCAGGAAGTCCGTGACCGCGTGAAGGCAATGATGATGAAGGTTGGGTTGCTGCCAAACCTGATTAACCGTTACCCGCATGAGTTTTCCGGCGGCCAATGTCAGCGTATCGGTATTGCCCGCGCGCTGATTCTCGAACCGAAACTGATTATCTGTGATGAACCGGTTTCTGCGCTGGACGTATCCATTCAGGCCCAGGTCGTAAACCTCTTGCAGCAGCTACAGCGTGAAATGGGGCTGTCATTAATTTTCATTGCCCACGATCTGGCGGTGGTTAAGCATATCTCCGATCGCGTACTGGTGATGTATCTCGGACACGCGGTGGAATTAGGCACCTATGACGAGGTGTACCATAATCCGCTACATCCTTATACCAAAGCGCTAATGTCTGCTGTGCCGATCCCCGATCCGGATATGGAAAGGAACAAAGTTATCCAGCTGCTGGAAGGCGAGTTGCCGTCGCCGATTAATCCTCCTTCGGGCTGTGTGTTCCGTACGCGCTGCCCGATTGCCGGACCAGAGTGTGCAAAAACACGCCCGGTTCTCGAAGGCAGTTTTCGACACGCCGTTTCCTGCCTGAAAGTAGACCCGCTATAATCGTGAGGGCTGACAAAGGTCAGCCCTTCTTTTTGGTGAGGTATTTGTGTCTGGCTTAGTTTCTTCTGTTCGCCGTACGCTTTATCGTACATTATTTGATTTAGACACACGCTCGGGGCGCCGTTTTGAAGGTATGTGCGCACTGTTCGCGCTGCTCAGCGTGATTGTTATCTTCGTTGAGTCCGGGGTCGGGACGCAATACCATTTAACCTACGATGAATGGCATGTCTTTGTCTGGCTGGAAGTCTTTATCACTCTGGTTTTCACTCTCGAATATCTGCTGCGATTATGCTGCTGGGCCAATCCCGCTAAATATGTCTTTAGCTTCTGGGGGATTATCGATCTTGCCACCATTTTACCACTGTATGTGATGTGGTTATGGCCGGAAATCAGTCTGAGTTATGTTTTCGCCTGGCGGGCGATGCGTGTCCTGCGCGTACTGCGAATTCTCAAATTGCTGCGCTTTATGCCTTCTCTGCGTATATTCTGGAGCGCAATAAAAAGCGCCCGTCATCAGCTAATCCTGTTCTATTCATTTATTGCTATTCTGATGATTGTTTTCGGCGCGCTGATGTATCTGATAGAAGGGCCCAAATATGGCTTTAGTACGTTGAATGCGTCAGTGTATTGGGCCATTGTCACGGTAACCACCGTCGGCTATGGTGATATCACTCCCCACACGCCGCTCGGGCGCATGGTAGCGTCAGTGCTGATTTTGATTGGTTATTCCGTGATTGCGATCCCGACTGGTTTGATAACGACGCATATGAGCAGTGCGTTCCAGCATCGGCAGAATCAGCGTAAATGTCCGCAGTGTCAGCAAAGTCAGCATGAGCACAGCGCGCAGTTTTGTAACCGGTGCGGAAGCAAATTACCGGGCTAAAAGTAAAAAAGCTGCGAGAGCAGCTTTTTTTAATTATTCGCGCCAGAGAATGTGGCAGAGCTTGTGATCTTTTTCGCGACACAACAGAACGCGGGCAAAAATATCGTTAATCTCGCCGTCTTCTGTATCTGCCAGACCAATCACCACTTCGGCAAAGAAGTCAGGATTCAGGTCAAAATCGACGTGTTCCTGCCAGTCCTCTGCCGGGTCAAATAATTCTGCACCGCCGCGCTCTTCAAACTGCAAATTGAACAGAATGATATCTGCCGGATCGAGGTTGTCCGCAGCCAGTTCGAGAAAAATATCGTAAGCCTGCTCAAGCGTTTCGTCTTCGGTCAGGCGGTTGTTCAAATCCATATCCATAATGACTACCTGTTTACTGTCTGATTGGCACGTTTTACAGCAACGGACTAAAGAAGTAAAACAGTCGCTCGGCAATCCGCTGCCAGAGTGGTCGTTTTACCCACAAACGAGCGTCAAGAAGGCGTGAACGAGAAATATAATCATCCTGCACTGCGGCGAGGTCGCCCCCAAATCCTGCGTCATCAATAACCAGCGTGATTTCAAAATTCAGCCACAAACTGCGCATATCCAGGTTAACGGTACCGACCAGGCTCAGTTCTCCATCAACCAGTACGCTCTTGGTGTGCAGCAAGCCGCCTTCGAACTGATATATTTTGACGCCCGCGGCCAGCAGTTCGGTGAAAAAGGCCCGGCTTGCCCAGCCAACCAGCAGGGAATCATTCTTCCGCGGAAGAATGATACTGACGTCGACCCCACGCTGTGCTGCTGTACAGATCGCATGTAGTAAATCATCGCTGGGGACGAAATAGGGCGTGGTCATAATTAAATATTCACGCGCCGAATAAGCAGCAGTTAATAGCGCCTGATGGATCAAATCTTCAGGGAAACCAGGACCCGAGGCGATAGTGTGAATGGTGTGACCGCTGGCCTGCTCAAACGGCATGATATTGACGTCCGGCGGCGGGGGTAAAATGCGTTTCCCGGTTTCAATTTCCCAGTCGCAGGAGTAGACGATGCCCATCGCGGTGGCAACAGGTCCTTCCATTCTCGCCATCAAATCGACCCATTGCCCCACGCCCGCATCCTGCTTAAAGAAGCGCGGGTCGACCATGTTCATGCTGCCGGTATAAGCAATATAGTTGTCGATCATCACCATCTTACGGTGCTGGCGCAGGTCCATTCGGCGCAAAAACACACGCATCAGGTTAACCTTGAGGGCTTCGACAACTTCAATACCCGCATTACGCATCATCGCCGCCCACGGGCTACGGAAGAATGCCACGCTGCCGGCAGAGTCCAGCATCAGGCGGCAGTGAACGCCTCTTCTGGCGGCCGCCATTAACGATTCGGCAACCTGATCGGCCATACCACCCGGTTGCCAGATGTAGAACACCATCTCGATGTTATGACGCGCCAGTTGAATATCACGGATCAGCGCCTGCATCACGTCATCGGAACTGGTGAGCAGTTGCAGTTGATTCCCCTTAACGCCGGCGATTCCCTGACGACGCTCGCACAGCTTAAATAATGAAGAAGCAACGCTGCTGTTTTCCTGCGCGAAAATATGTTCACAGGCTTTGAGGTCGTTTAGCCATTTGGCCGTGGAAGGCCACATTGCCCGGGCGCGTTCGGCGCGGCGTTTACCCAGGTGGAGTTCACCGAAGGACAGATAAGCTATGATCCCTACCAATGGCAGTATATAGATGATCAACAGCCATGCCATTGCGGAGGGCACTGCGCGTCGCTTCATTAGAATGCGTAATGTGACGCCAGCAATGAGTACCCAGTAACCCAGAATGACCAGCCAACTCACCACGGTGTAGAAGGTTGTCATAAATTTAAAAATCCTTTTGAAAGCGTATTGTTAAGAGTTTACGCATCAGGATAAATCTGGCAAATAAAAACACGGGAAAACCTCTGGTCTGCATTCGGTGTGGCGTTATAATGGCCGCTCAGTGACTGGAAGAGTAGTTAACATGAAGCGTAGTAGAACGGAAGTGGGACGCTGGCGGATGCAGCGTCAGGCTAGCCGCCGTAAAGCACGTTGGCTTGAAGGACAATCGCGTCGTAACATGCGTATCCACACCATCAGAAAGTGTATTCTAAATCATCAACGTAACTCGTTGCTGTTTGCAATCCACAGTATCTGATCTCAAAAGGGCACCGCTGGTGGTGCCCAATGTCTGCTTTCGTTCTGTTTTTAAAATACTTTCTTATAGGGTTTCACAGAAACCTGTGCGTACACGCCAGCAGCCACATAGGGGTCGGCTTCTGCCCACGCCTGCGCGGCCTCGATAGATTCAAATTCTGCAATCACCGTCGAGCCGGTAAAACCCGCGACACCTGGATCGTTACTGTCAACGGCTGGCATCGGTCCTGCCGTGAGCAGTCGTCCTTCGTCATGCAGGAGTTGCAGACGGGCCAGATGAGCAGGGCGCACGGAAAGGCGTTTGTCGAGAGAGTCTGCGATATCTTGAGCATAAATAACGTACAGCACGGGTAGAGCTCCTTAATCGGTAAAAGTCGTTAATTACGTTATTGGAAAGGCATGTCAACTGCAACGTAAAGATAACGGATTCGTTAAGACCACATTGTCATGAAGGTTTTTTTACATAAAATCGTGTTTTAAATGCAGCTTACCGTCCAGACCTTATTGAATATGATTGCTATTTGCATTTAAAATCAGGGCCTGGTTTTTTAACTGAAACGATTATGACTTCAATGACCCTTGATTTACCTCGTCGCTTTCCCTGGCCAACGTTACTCTCCGTCGGCATCCATGGTGCTGTAGTGGCGGGTCTATTGTATACCTCGGTACATCAGGTTATTGAACTGCCTGCGCCAGCGCAGCCGATCTCCGTTACGATGGTCGCGCCTGCCGATCTCGAACCACCTCAGGCCGTTCAGCCGCCGCCGGAACCCGTCGTCGAGCCTGAACCGGAACCAGAGCCGATCCCGGAGCCGCCAAAAGAGGCGCCGGTAGTGATTGAAAAACCGAAGCCCAAGCCTAAACCGAAGCCAAAACCGGTGAAAAAAGTGGTAGAGCAGCCCAAACGTGATGCTAAACCAGCAGAGCCGCGTCCGGCGTCCCCGTTTGAAAACACGGCGCCATCGCGTCCAACGACCAGTACCGCGCCGGCAACCAGTAAACCCGCGGTGAGTGCGCCATCTGGCCCACGGGCTTTAAGCAGAAATCAGCCACAGTATCCGGCGCGAGCACAGGCTCTGCGCATAGAAGGGCGCGTTAAGGTCAAATTTGACGTGACGCCAGACGGGCGTGTTGAAAATGTGGAAATACTGTCCGCGCAGCCGGCGAATATGTTTGAGCGTGAAGTAAAAAATGCGATGCGCAGATGGCGCTATGAAGCCGGTAAACCAGGTTCCGGACTGGTAGTGAATATCGTGTTCCGTCTGAACGGCGCAACGCAGATCGAATAAGGCGCAAGCCGGATTTGGCGGTTCGCCGCCATCCGGCACTAAGCAATGAATTACGTGATTGCCGGATGGCGAAGCTATCGTGACTTATCAGGCCAGGGTAGGGATTGGGCGAGGCTTACCGTCTTTATCAACGGCAACATAGATAAACAGGGCTTCGGTGGCTTTATAGCGCTGGCCGATAGGTTCTGATGCAACTTTCTTCACCCAGACTTCAATATTAATGCTGATCGAGGTCGTCCCGCGCTTCACACAGCGCGCATAGCAACAAACCACATCACCTACGGCAACCGGGCGTAAAAAACTCATTCCTTCAACCCGTACCGTTACCACACGACCATGCGCGATCTCTTTGGCCTGAATAGCGCCACCTATATCCATTTGTGACATCAGCCAGCCGCCAAAAATATCACCGTTCGCGTTGGTATCGGCAGGCATAGCCAGAGTGCGTAAAACCAACTCACCTTGGGGAGTATTATTCGTTGTTGTCATTGTTGAACCGACTATAGAGAAAGATTACAGGCGCGATGCTACTAGAATTTACGCGCTGAGAACAGAGGGATGCGGCGTGTGGAGCGCAAGTAAGCCGGGTTAACGGCAATGAGGAACGTGTGGGGATAAAAATTCGCCAGATCGGTTGATCTGGCGAGCAAGTATTACGATTTATCTTCCTGCGGCAGATGGCGGTAAATATAGACACCGCTCAGCAGCGTGAACAATAAGGTCAGGGCTGTCAGGCCGAATACTTTAAAGTTGACCCAAATATTTTGCGGCAGCCAAAAAGCGATATAGATATTCGCCAGACCACACAGAATGAAAAAGATGGCCCAGGCTACATTAAGCTTCGACCACACTGGCTGCGGCAGGGTAAGCTCTTTGCCTAACATCCGCTGAATCAGCGGCTTTTTCATCACCCACTGGCTAACCAGCAGTGCTCCGGCAAACAGTCCGTAAATCACCGTAACTTTCCACTTAATGAATTCATCGTTGTGGAAGAAGATAGTCAGGCCGCCGAATACGGCAACCAGAACAAAGGTGATTAACGCCATCTTCTCGACCTTACGATAGCGAACCCAGCTGTAAATCAAAACCACAGCCGTCGCGACAATCAGTGCCGAGGTCGCCGCGTAGATGTCGTAAAGCTTATAAAAAGCAAAAAAGACAACCAGCGGTAAAAAATCAAGAAACTGCTTCATTCATCGATTCCGTCATCAAAAGCACCAGGCATGCGCCCGGTATGCGTTCAGGGTTTATTGGCGAATCAGCATGTACAGGCGGAACAAATAGATCAGCAACACGGCGGAGATCATATTGCTCAGCGTATTTGCCAATACCGCGCCTACGTTCGGCGTAAGTACCGCAAAACTTGGCGCAAAAAGCAACAGCAGCGTTTTTGCCAGCAGCCAACCGATCACTGCCGGCGCTACCAGTCGCATATTAGACCATGCCAGACGCACACTGTTGCGCATAGCGGCAAAGACACCCATTTTATCCTGTACCAACATCACCGGTGCGAGTGCTAACAGGATGGCCAGCAGAATACCGGGTACAACCACCAGCATAATACCGATTTGCACCAGCAGAGTAGTCAGAAAAATCAGAATAAACAGCTTAGGCAGCACTGGCGCACTGGCGCCGATGGCGCGTAACGCGCTGACCCGATGACCTGCTGAAATCAGCTGAATCATCAGGATGATACCTCCCGCGAGGATGGCATTACCAATCAGGCCTGAAAATGTCGACGCCGCGGAAGCGCGTAGCAGAATTTGCTGTTGCTCCGGGGTCATATTTTGTACCAGATCAAACAGACCCACGCTACTGGTTAACTGATCCCCTTCACTGAGTTGCGCAATTTGGGCGTCGGTGGGAGAAAAGGCATGCCCTAACACCACTGTGATAAACGCGCACAACAACGATACCAGCAAGATGGTAATGAATTGATTACGGAAAAAGTTTCCCGTGTCACGGTAAACGGATTTCGCCGTGATAGACATGCACTCTCCTTGAGTTTTGCAGGTGTTCATTTGCGGGCAATTGTACCCTGGATAACTCTACAGTGGCAGCATCGCACGATGTATGGAAAGGCATATCTTTGTAAAGCTCCGGTAATTTTTGGCTATGACTTCAGCGTTATGCAAGAACGCTGGTTGTTCTCTGTCCATCATGAGCAAATAAGCAACGCTTATCATCAGCGGGTGTCGGACACTTGCATCGCGAAAATATATCAAAATTGATCTGAATTAATTTAACCAGGATTTTGAATGCAAGTTCTAACTTAATCTGGATCAATAAATGTTAAATTATCAAAGTCAATGTGATCCAGGTAAGATCACTTATTACTCCAATGTGGGTATATTTGTTCCGCTTTTATAACCATAACGATGGAGCGGACATGAAAAAATTAACAGTTGCAGCATTGGCTTTAACAACTCTTCTCTCTGGTAACGCATTCGCGCATGAGGCTGGAGAATTCTTCATTCGTGCGGGTTCTGCCACCGTCAGGCCGACGGAAGGTGCGGGGGGAACGCTGGGAAGTTTAGGCGGCTTTGATGTCAGTAATAACACTCAGTTGGGGCTAACATTCACTTACATGGCAACCGACAATATCGGTGTTGAATTACTGGCTGCGACGCCGTTCCGTCATAAAATTGGGACTGCCACGACGGGCGATATTGCCACTGTGCACCACTTACCGCCGACGTTAATGGCACAATGGTACTTCGGCGACTCCAGCAGCAAACTGCGTCCTTACGTTGGTGTCGGTGTGAACTACACCACCTTCTTCGATGAGGGCTTTAATGATAACGGCAAAAAAACCGGCTTATCGGACCTGAGTCTGAAAGATTCCTGGGGTGCGGCAGGGCAAGTCGGTATGGACTATCTGATTAACCGCGACTGGCTGATTAACATGTCGGTCTGGTACATGGATATCGACACCACCGCAAGCTATAAAATGGGTGGCGTCCAGCACAGAGACAGCGTACGCCTCGATCCGTGGGTGTTTATGTTCTCTGCGGGTTATCGTTTTTAAATTCTTCTGCAAAACTGGTCGTTTTACGACCAGTTTTGCTAACTCTTCAGCATTAACGAACATCATTCCAATTGTATTTTTTTCCTGTGGTATCCATGACGAAAATCTCCTTTTTGTAGTTTATTAACCAGGATTTCATAGACTTTTTCGCATTACCCTGACGATGGATGCCAAGCCACAATTCTGCAAGCGAATTAAGATCATCGGAAGACCACGGAGTATTATAATCTCCGGTGAACTTTGTTTTTTCATCAACTAACTGGCTGTACCAAATATACATGGGGATTTGTAATGCCTCTTTAGGCGGTCTGACACCACCGTGGGAATAAACCACAGAGCGTGCAGGATCACGGATCAGCGCATGATCGGAAAAATACATTACTGATGAGCGAGTGTTTTCCAGTTCATTGAATATATTACCCATAAGTTTATCGGTATAGCGAATTGAATTGTCATAACAGTCATCGGCTTTGCTTTGACCAAATAAGACAGTATCACTTTCTGGAAAACGTTGACAGGAAGGCTCATGACTGCCATATAAATGCAGGACAATAAGTTTCTTACCTGGTTTCTGTAATGCCTGATGCAATAACGGTAGCAAGGCCTCATCATAGCCATATTCTACCCATTCATGTTGATGTGCATTCATGGCAATCCCGGTAATTATATTGTTATGCGCACCTCCATTTCCCTGGCGACTGTACCAGTATGTATCATAGCCAGCCTGGTTTGTGATATTAATAATATTATCGCTGTAGTTACGAGGGTTACGGGTTTGCACTGAGTCAGCAGTAAGTGCCAGGGGGACGGCCATGATTGTTACCGGTGCAGGCGCAATCGCGTTTTGAAACAGTAAAAGTTGCTGCTTTTGTTTGATAAGTTCAGGTGTGGTATCCCTTGCGTATCCATAAATCCCCATGTTTAACGTACGCGCAGATTCCCCGATTATCAATATATAGTTTTCGATTCCTGTATCAGTTACTGTTATCTTATAATTTGGAATGTTTGTACCAATATCAGAAATTATGGCGTTATCTTGCATCGCCTGCATAAACTCTTTTCCGGTACTTACCGGAGTGGAGCGGATCACTCGTTGTACCAGACTTTCAACATTACTTTTCCTTATCTGGTGGAGATAAGCTTGCGAAAATAAAAGAAAAATTATTAAGCCCAAAATAATCATTGGGTAGTGGCGAAATCGATAGGGTACAGGTCTCGCGCCAGTGTTTATAGAGTAAATAAAAAACATTACTAGTGTAAAGAACGTCACACAGTCGCGCCAATACAATCTCAGCATCGCTACCGCTTCACTGGGCGTGGTATTCAAAATACTTAACGCAAATCCATAACTAAATTCTGAGCTGTAATTATTCCAGACATGTAATTGAAGAGTGATATCAGCTGCAACAGGTATCAAAATTAAAGCGGCCAGAATATTTCTGAAAAAAACATGCTGTATGCATCGTAATGAAAGCATGATCATGAAAAATACAAATGTCCGATTGATTACAGCGTTATATTTTGCATTCAAAATATTAACACATGCAATGATTAGCACGGAAATAATTATCGGGGTTATTTTTAGTGGACGTAAACCACTTCTGACCATTTGAAGGTTAAGTTGGATAGACATAATTTTTAATTTACGGACCCAAATATCCTGGCAAAGAGAATATGTTTTAAGCATAAGAAATTCTTTCTTATGCGCTTTTATTGTTTATTCATGCAATTATTGAGGGTAAATAAGTTACATGTGGCAACCTCACAGACCTGTCTCAGGTGTGATCGCCTTTATGTCGCGTTATTCAATGCTATGTCGTCGTTATCCTGTGATTTGGTTCCTTTGGATTTTTGAATAGTGTAACGAGTGAATTTGAGTTAAGTAAAAATAGTGGCTGGAACGCCCTATATTTACAAAACAAATAATTTACGATCTGATAACATCACCTAACTGAAATTATGATGGCCTTGTAAAAAATAACGCCATGACTCTGACACTATAATGATTTTAGTCTTGATGAGCCAATATAATATTCACTCGTAATATGATTTCCATGTAAATCATCACTAAAACTTTATGGTGTTGAGGCATTCAGCGTTTCTATGCTCATCTCTTACACATTAAAAACAACGACCACATCTGAGATCAAATGTGGGTTGGGCCAGAGTCATTCGCTACCTGCGGATATGGACCTTAAAAGCACGAGGAAACCGCGCTCGGTCATAGCCATAACTGTGGCTGTGGTCAAGATTTGCCGCCAGAATCGTCAGTGCGTACTTCTCCTTTTCGATGTAATGCTATTCTTTAAGCAAACTGGCTTTAAGAGTATTGACGATGTTAACCCGCCATCAGCTCCAGCAAAAAATCACACTTCTGGAATCATTCACCGGCGATGATACGGCTGAGTTTGCCCTGACTGTGGCGCGTGAGTTGCTGAATTGCATGAATAAAATTGAGATTATAGAGAAACGTATTGCCACTCCGGTTAAACTGCCCTATTGCAGCGCCAGTCCAGTTTGTGAGATCGAAGCAGGGTATGCCGCCGGTGTGAACGACTGTAGAGAGGCTATTCGTCGGGCAGGGTATCCCATTGAAGGGGAGGATTAGTTTGCATTTATGTTAACAAAAATGTGCTTTTATTGTATAAGGTTGTAACTTTAATTCACGCCCAAGAGCGACGCTATTTCAAATCATCATTAGTCTCAGGAAGGTTAACATTCTCTATCAACATACAGCATCGTTATGCAGCAACATAATCGGATAACCGGTTTGGCAATACTGTTAACTATCAGGGTGGGCTCGTGAAGATTGTGCAGGATAAGCTCAGAAACAGGCAGGCACTGCTGGTATCGGGGCTGATTACTCTGGTATTTACCTCGTTGTTTCTGTTTATCATCTACGAACAGCGTATAGCCACCACCAGTGAAGGCATTAACCGCCTGCAAGCTCGGATGCTGGATATTTTCAATGACAATGAACTGATCGCCGATGCGATTGGCGAACGTTATCATCACATCAAAAACGACGAGCAATGTGGCGATATATCGCAATTCACCCCCAGGAATAAAGATGAATGGGGAATTAACGCCGACCCAAAGCGGGTGCATTCGGCAACTGGGACAATTATTACCCAGCAAACCAGCCGTGGCGCTTTGTGTATGTATGCGGCGGCGGAGTTTATTCTTGGCATGGTGAATGAGTTAAACCCGGGCAGTTTTGATGCGCATCGTTACATCATTGCTAAAAACTCGGATTATTTTTACTGGTTCATGGCGTCTGACTCGCGCCATTTCAGCTTCTCCAGTTCTGACATGGCGCGGGATATCACCAACTTTTTCTATCCGCCCGTCGATTTCTATACCCGACTGTTGCAAAAAAACGTCAAAAACAAAGCCCTTAGCTCCACGAACTTCTATACCGATAAAATTACCGGCGAAAAAGCTTACAGCGTGGTGAGCTATATCTACGATCTGTCTGGCAAAGAAATATCAGATCAAATCGTGGCCTATCTGGTATATGACCATTCAAAGCCTGAGTTGCAGGAGGCGCTGGCTAATGCATTTGATTATCAAATGCCACAGAGTCTGAATGTGGCGCTGGTGAATTTAACCAACAATGAAAACCTCTGTTTATCCGGTAAATGCGTGGATAAAACGCGCCTGATGGTGCGTAAGCTATCAGATAAATATGCATTGCACTATTCGCTGTCATTAGGCCGCTTTATTGCACGTGACACACAGGCTGGGATCGTGATTCTGCTGGCACCGTTCTTTTTCATCATGATCAGTTTCTCACTAAAATCCTGGCTGAATGAAAGCGACCTCAAGGTTTATATAGACACGCTGACCGGCTGCTTTAACCGCCGAATTCTCGATATCATCAAACGTCGTGACTTATCGCACTGCTCGGTGGTGCTACTGGATTGCAATAAGTTCAAGACTGTAAATGATACCTGGGGTCATGCGGCAGGCGATCGGGCGCTGCAAATTATCGCTAACAGAATGCTGTCTAACACTCGAACCAGTCACGATATCGTGATTCGTACCGGCGGGGATGAGTTTATGATCCTGTTGTTTCGCTCGCAGGCAAGTGACGCTACGGCAATTGCGCAACGCATTAGCGGGCAGGTGACCAGTCATGTGTTTGTGGTGGACGGTCATACTGTGCCATTGTCAGTATCGTGGGGGATTGCGGAAGTGAACGGCGAGTTGGATGTGGCAATTCAGAATGCGGATAACGCCATGTATAAAATGAAGCACAAGAAAGAAGGGTAAAACCGCCAGGAGTCTCTGGCGGTTGATTTAGCTTAGTAAGGCGTGGCCGCTTTCATCGCGCTGACAAAGGCTTTCAGCTCCGCCAGCATCTGCTCAGGCGCGGTAACATTCTTCTCAATGATTTTCACAATCGCTGAACCGGAAATTGCCCCGGCAGCACCGGCTTCAATCGCGCCGGTCACCTGGTCAGGTGCAGAGATACCAAAGCCCTGTAATGACGGAGGAGCACCATATTCTTTCAGCTTTTGGACCAGATGATGCAGCGGTAACGCCGCACGATTTTCAGCGCCAGTCACGCCGGCACGCGAAAGCAGATAGGTATAGCCGCGACCGTAAGAGGCAATCTGGCGCAGGAGTTCTTCATCAGCGTTCGGCGGGCAGATAAAAATAGGCGCAATGTTGTGGCGGAGCGCCGCAGCTCTGAATGGCGCAGACTCCTCAACAGGCACATCTGCCACCAAAACAGAATCCACGCCGACTTTCTCGCACTGAGCGTAGAATTCGTCAATACCCTTGCTGAACACCAGGTTGGCATACATCAGCAGACCAATTGGAATGGTGGGGTGTTTCTGACGAATCAATGCCAGCATCTCAAAGCATTGTGACGGTGTCACGCCCGCGGCAAATGCCCGCAGTGTAGCTTCCTGTATGGTCGGACCGTCCGCCAGCGGATCGGAGAACGGAATGCCGAGTTCAAGCGCATCAGCGCCGGCTTCAATCAGCGTATCAATGATTTTCAGTGACTGTTCGACCGATGGATCGCCCAGGGTTACGAAGGGGACAAAAGCACCTTCTTTGCGGTCCTTCAGCTGTGCAAAAAGATTTTCGTAACGTTCCATCAGATTTCCCCTCGCGCTTTCAGAATATCGTGTACGGTGAAAATGTCTTTGTCGCCGCGACCGGAGAGATTAACCACCAGTAACTGCTCTTTTTCCGGATTTTCACGCATCATTTTCAGAGCGTGTGCCAGGGCATGGGAGGACTCCAGCGCCGGGATGATCCCCTCGTGCAGACACAGCGTTTTAAAGGCTTCCAGCGCTTCATCATCCGTGATTGAAACATAATCGGCACGTCCGATGCTGTTCAGGTATGCATGCTGCGGCCCGACAGACGGAAAATCCAGACCTGCGGAAATAGAGTAAGACTCTTCAATCTGTCCTTCTTCGGTCTGCATCATCGGAGATTTCATGCCAAAGTAAATCCCGACACGACCGTGTTTCAGCGGTGCGCCGTGTTCACCGGATTCGATCCCGTGACCGCCAGGCTCTACGCCAATCAGACCGACGCTGGTTTCATTAATAAAATCGGCAAACATGCCAATGGCGTTAGAACCACCGCCCACGCAGGCGATAACAGCGTCCGGCAAACGACCTTCTTTTTCCAGAATCTGCGCTTTCGTTTCTTCGCCGATCATGCGCTGGAACTCACGTACAATGGTCGGGAAGGGATGCGGTCCCGCCGCTGTCCCGAGCATATAGTGCGCGGTATCGTAGCTGCCAGACCAGTCGCGCAGGGCTTCGTTACAGGCGTCTTTCAGCGTTGCAGAACCGCTATGAACAGGAATGACTTCTGCTCCCATCAGACGCATACGGAAAACGTTAGGCGACTGACGCTCAACGTCTTTCGCACCCATATAAATACGGCATTTCAGACCCAGCAATGCACTGGCCAGCGCCGATGCAACGCCGTGCTGACCCGCGCCGGTTTCGGCGATGATTTCCGTTTTCCCCATACGCTTCGCCAGTAACGCCTGACCCAACACCTGGTTAGTTTTGTGCGCACCGCCGTGCAGTAAATCTTCACGCTTAAGATACAGCGTGGTGTTGGTCCCGTTAGTAATGTTCTGGCATTTGGTCAGCGCGGTTGGACGACCAGCATAGTTTTTCAGCAGATCGGTAAACTGCGCCTGAAACTCA
Organism: Citrobacter sp. wls615; assembly: GCF_005281355.1. Classification (NCBI taxonomy): domain Bacteria; kingdom Pseudomonadati; phylum Pseudomonadota; class Gammaproteobacteria; order Enterobacterales; family Enterobacteriaceae; genus Citrobacter; species Citrobacter sp. wls615. The sequence continues at coordinate 60,499 of NZ_SZXM01000020.1, forward strand.
GGATCTTTTTGCGCGCTGACGAAAGCTTCTTCCAGTTGACGCAGGGCAGGCATCAGAATTTGTGGCACATACATACCGCCAAATTCACCAAAGTACGGATTGAGTAATGTTGTCATGTCCTTTTCCTTAATATGCGCGCAGCGTCTGAAAGACCGAAGCCAGGAGTCGTGCATCTTTGATGCCCGGCTGTGACTCTACGCCAGAATTAAAATCGAGCCCGGCACAGCCGGTTTTTGCCGCGTTGACACAGTTATCGGCGCCAAGTCCGCCAGCCAGTAAAACGTTATCCAGCGATTGCCCGCCTAAAAGCGACCAGTCGAAGCGTTGACCGCTACCGCCCTGGCCGTTGTCGAACACGTACTTATCGACATGCTGATAATCCCTGGCTGGCAACGTTTCGCTCACGCTCAGCGCTTTCCAGATTTGCACCTGTTTGGGCAGCGCATCGCGCAGGGCGTCAACATAGGTCTGATCTTCGCTCCCATGCAGTTGCACTGCACTCAATCCCAGGGCCAACGCTTTGTCGCACACCTCGGTAATCTCGGTGTTACGAAACACACCGACATACTGCAATGGAGCACCGCTTATCACTTCTCGCGCCTGCTCAACGCTAACCGCGCGCGGAGATGAGGGCACGAAAATCAACCCGCCATATATGGCGCCCGCTTCATATGCCGCGTTTGCATCCTGAGTCCGGGTCAAACCGCAGACTTTGTTCTCGCCAAGCAGAACCCGACGCACGGCGGCGTGCAGGTCATCATGCGACATCAGCGCAGAGCCAATCAGAAAACCGTTGGCGAAGTGGCTGAGTTCGCGTACCTGGCCGTAGGTATTAATACCGGACTCGCTGATGACGGTTACGCCATGACCCAGTCGCGGCGCCAGTTGACGGGTGCGATTCAGGTCAATCGACAGATCGCGTAAATCACGGTTATTGATACCAACGACTTTGGCGCCGAGAGCGATAGCCCGCTCCAGCTCTTCTTCGTTACTGACTTCGGTCAGAACACCCATTTTCAGGCTATGGGCCACGGCGGCGAGTTGACGATATTGCTCATCGTCCAGCACTGACAGCATCAGCAGGCAGGCGTCCGCCTGGTAGAAACGCGCCAGGTAAATCTGGTAAGGATCGATAATAAAGTCCTTACACAGGATGGGCTGCGACGCGATACGGCTGACGATGGGCAGGAAATCAAAGCTGCCCTGGAAATATTTTTCATCGGTCAGCACGGAAATCGCAGATGCATAATGTTTATACACGTCCGCAATCAGTGCCGGGTCGAAGTCATCACGAATCACGCCTTTCGATGGCGAGGCTTTTTTGCACTCCAGCATAAAGGCGGTACGCGCGCCTTGCAGCGCATCGTAGAAATCACGAGCGCTGGGTTGTACGTCATTTTGAAAGCTGGCCAGCGGTTGTTGTTGTTTCCGGGCTTCTACCCAAATCGCCTTGTCAGCGACAATTTTCGCTAAAACGGTTTGCATCATTTACCCTCTTGCTGCCAGCGCAGTGACACGGTCATAGGCCACGCCGCTACGCAGCACATTAATCACGGTTTGCGCATTGGTTTTTAAATCTTCTTCACCGTGCAGGCGCATTAACATGGCGACATTCGCGGCAACGGCTGCTTCATGAGCGGCTTCACCTTTACCTTGTAACAAGCGACTAAGAATGTCACGGTTTTCTTCCGGCGTGCCGCCCGCCAGCTGTTCCTGATGGTAAGGCGTCAGGCCAAAGTCTTCCGCCGTCAGTTGATAGCTCTTGATTTCGCCATCATGCAGCTCCGCCACAATAGTCGGCGCATGCAGCGAAACTTCATCCATGCCGCCACTGTGTACGACCGCGGCACGCTGATATCCCAATACGCGCAGCGTTTCGGCAATCGGCAGTACCAGTTCCGGGCTGTAAACGCCGATCAGCGCCAGCGGTGGATGCGCCGGATTAATCAACGGACCGAGTACGTTAAACAGCGTGCGGGTTTTCAACTGTTGGCGTACCGGCATGGCGTGGCGAAAACCGGTGTGGTATTTCGGTGCAAACAAGAAGCACACACCAAGATCGTCAAGCGCCTGACGGGATTTATCGGCGTTCATGTCCAGATTAATGCCAAATGCCGCCAACAGATCCGAAGAGCCAGATTTGCTGGAGACGCTGCGGTTGCCGTGTTTGGCCACTTTCAGTCCACAGGCCGCCGCAACGAAAGCGCTGGCCGTGGAGATATTGATACTGTTACTACCGTCACCGCCGGTACCGACAATATCGGCAAACAGATAATCAGGGCGCGGGAACGGGGCGGCGTTTTCCAGCAGCGCGGTTGCCGCACCGGCAATTTCATGCGGGTGTTCGCCACGAATTTTCATGCTCACCAGCGCCGCAGCGAGTTGTTCCGGCTTCAGTTCCCCGCGTACAACGGCAGAGAACAGCTGGTGGCTTTCCTGCTGGGATAGCGTCTGAGCCTGATACAGTTTCTCCAGAATAGGTTGCAGCGTATTGGTCTGCTCGAGTTTCTGTTGCGCCCAGGCCAGCGTTTGCTCCAGCAGAAGCGCGCCCTGGGTGGTGAGGATCGATTCCGGATGGAACTGGAAGCCACACACGCGATCGGTATCGTGACGGACCGCCATCACCATGCCGTTAAAGTGGGCGTTGATGGTCAATCCGGCCGGAACGTTGCTACCTACAAGCGAGTGGTAACGCGCTACCGGCAATGGATTCGCCAGACCGCTGAACATTGCCTGACCGTCGTGTTCAATGCTGGACGCTTTACCGTGCAGGATCTCGCCTGCCTGACCGACATAGCCGCCGTAGGCTTCAACAATCGCCTGATGCCCCAGACAAATACCGATAATCGGCAGCTTGCCGCGCAGGCGGGTTAACAGCTCCGGCATGCAGCCCGCTTCGCTTGGCGCACCTGGCCCCGGCGAGAGCATCAGCACCGGGTTTTTCATGGTTGCTAAGCGGTCAATTAACGTCTGGGCCGGAATATGGTTGCGGTAAATCACCACGTTATGACCGTTAGTACGCAGCTGATCCGCCAGGTTATAGGTAAATGAGTCGATGTTATCGAGCAGCAGAATGTCAGCCATTAGAAAGTCTCCTGTGCGTGGTGCGCAGTGGCGATAGCACGCAAAACCGCACGCGCTTTATTACGGGTTTCATCGGCTTCAGACTGCGGAACAGAATCCAGAACAATCCCGGCACCGGCTTGTACGGTGGCAATACCGTCTTCCACGAGGGCGGAACGAATCACAATACAGGTATCCAGATCGCCATGGGCGGTAAAGTAGCCTACCGCGCCGCCATAGCTGCCACGGCGACGACCTTCGGCCTCGGCGATAAGCTGCATGGCGCGAACTTTCGGCGCACCGCTTAGCGTGCCCATATTCATACAGGCGCGGTACGCATGCAGCACATCCAGATCGCTACGCAGTTCGCCGACTACGCGGGAAACCAGGTGCATCACGAAGGAGTACCGATCCACTTTGGTCAGATCAGCAACGTAGCGACTACCCGGCGTGCAGATGCGCGCCAGGTCGTTACGTGCAAGGTCAACCAGCATCAGGTGCTCGGAAAGCTCTTTATGATCGGTACGCATCTCCAGCTCGATACGGCTGTCGAGATCGCGGTCCAGCGAGCCATCCGCCCGGCGACCGCGCGGACGCGTTCCGGCAATCGGGTAGATCTCAATCTGCCGGCTGGTGGCATCATATTTCAGCGAGCTTTCCGGAGAGGCGCCGAACAGCGTGAAATCGTTGTCCTGCATGAAAAACATATACGGGCTGGGATTACTTTTCTTTAGCACATAGTAGGCCGCCAGCGGTGACGGGCAGGGCAATGAGAAACGGCGGGACGGAACCACCTGGAAAATCTCGCCTGCGCGAATGGCTTTTTGCATCCCGCGCACCACAGCGCCAAATTCTTCATCGCTCTGGTTACATTCGCAGCGCATCTGCGGAATTTCTGTCACGGGCAGCGGTGGAGCGGGCTCGGTAAGCTGCTGGCTCAGTTGCGCCAGACGAGCGTTCAGACGCTGTTTTTCGCCATCGCTAGGGGTAAACACGCTGGCCTGAATGCGGGTGCTTTTTTTCTGGTGGTCAATGACCATCAGCGTCTCTGCCAGATAAAAGCAGTAGTCCGGGCAACGGTTACCTGCTTCAAGCTGCGGTAAATCTTCAAAACCGGCGACCAGGTCATAGGAAAACAGACCGCCGAAGAACATCGCTTCACGTTCTTGCGCAGGGACATTGACCAGTTCCTGCAATAAACGGAAAGCATCAAATACGGAAAGGGAACATAAGCGGGCATCTTCATCCAGCAACGGGCTTACATTGGGAAATTTCAAATGACGTATGTTCGGCTGTTGTTCGTTTTCAACGCCAGCAGGCAGCGCTGCATCCAGCAGGGGTAGCAGCGATGCGCCGTTCGCGGAGAGGGCCTTGATAGTGACAGTGTCACCCAGAGCGGTGATGCGTAACGCGCTGTCGACCAGCAGCAGGCTCTTCAGATCATCTTTGCTATTGATATCTGCGGATTCAAGCAGCAGCGTCGCCGGACGCGCGCCACACACCTGATGAAATAGCGCTGTCGGATTCTCACGGTAGGCGGCATCGCAGGTAAGCAATTCGAGTGTCGGTTTTTGTGTTTGCATCGTTATTCTCATTAATTTTGTTCAAAAAAAAGCCCGCTCAGTTGGCGGGCCGGGTATCTGGTTGCATATTGCAGACGTAAGACACTGCCCGAAATCAGGAAGTGCGCCACCAACCGTGCAGGACAAATGTTGCTTTCATCTCAGATACCTTCTTCATGTGAACTTGCGTACTAGTTAACTAGTTCAGTGGGGTAAAGTCAACACCTGATTTCAGTAAATTTGTCGAAACCGCTATGATGGGCGTGTTACGACATTTATTGAAATGGGAGCCGCCTTGAGCGACACGAATTACGCAGTGATTTATGACCTGCACAGTCATACTACAGCCTCTGATGGGCGATTAACCCCTGAAGCCTTAGTACACCGTGCGGTAGAGATGCGAGTCGGTACACTGGCGATCACCGATCATGACACCACGGCCGGTATTGCGGCGGCAAGAGAAGAAATTTCACGTTCGGGTTTAGCGTTAAATCTGATCTCAGGTGTTGAGATTTCTACGGTGTGGGAAAATCATGAGATCCATATTGTGGGTCTGAATATTGATATTTCTCATCCACTGATGTGCGAGTTTTTGGCGCAACAAACGGAACGCCGTCAGCAGCGCGCGCGCCTGATTGCTGAACGACTCGATAAAGCGCATATTCCCGGCGCATGGGAAGGCGCGTTGCGTCTGGCAGATGGCGGGGCGGTCACTCGGGGTCATTTTGCGCGTTTTCTGGTGGAGTGCGGAAAAGCCACGACAATCGCGGATGTTTTTAAAAAATACCTTGCCCGTGGGAAAACCGGTTACGTTCCGCCGCAGTGGTGTACAATAGAACAAGCTATTGATGTCATTCATCATTCTGGCGGTAAGGCAGTTCTGGCTCATCCGGGGCGGTACGATCTTAGCGCTAAGTGGCTGAAAAGACTGGTTGCATACTTCGCTGAACACCGTGGTGACGCGATGGAAGTGGCGCAGTGCCAACAGTCTCCCAATGAACGCACCCATCTGGCGACGCTTGCTCGCCAGCATCAATTGTGGGCATCGCAGGGATCTGATTTTCATCAGCCCTGCCCGTGGATTGAACTGGGTCGTAAACTCTGGTTGCCCGCGGGCGTAGAAGGAGTCTGGCAACTTTGGGAACAGCCTGAGATTACAGAGAGGAAAGTATGAGCCAGTTTTTTTATATTCATCCCGAAAACCCGCAGCCGCGGCTGATCAATCAGGCCGTTGAAATCGTGCGTAAGGGCGGGGTGATCGTCTATCCAACCGATTCCGGCTATGCGTTGGGCTGCAAAATTGAAGATAAAGGCGCAATGGAGCGCATTTGTCGCATTCGCCACCTGCCGGATGGACACAACTTTACGCTGATGTGCCGTGACCTGTCCGAACTGTCGACCTATTCGTTTGTCGATAACGTGGCTTTTCGTTTGATTAAAAATAATACGCCAGGCAACTACACCTTCATCCTGAAAGGGACGAAAGAAGTGCCGCGCCGTTTGTTGCAGGAAAAACGTAAGACCATCGGCCTGCGTGTGCCGTCGAATCCGATTGCGCTGGCGCTGCTGGAAGCACTGGGCGAGCCGATGCTCTCTACATCGCTGATGCTGCCGGGCAGTGAATTTACCGAGTCTGACCCGGAAGAGATTAAGGATCGTCTGGAGAAGCAGGTGGAGCTGATTATCCACGGCGGCTATCTCGGCCAGCAGCCGACCACAGTCATCGATTTAACTGACGATTCCCCGGTGGTCTTGCGTGAAGGCGTCGGCGACGTTAAACCTTTCTTATAAGGGCGCGAACCGCTATACTACGCGGCCTTAAAATGGCGCTGACTGGCGCCGTTGATTCTCCTGTTCGACGCCTGTGAAGGCGACATCTAAAGGAAGCTCTATGAGCGAAAAGTTACAAAAAGTGCTGGCGCGCGCCGGCCACGGTTCTCGCCGTGAAATTGAAACCATTATTGCCGCGGGCCGTGTGAGCGTTGATGGCAAAATTGCCACGCTCGGCGATCGCGTTGAAGTGACACCGGGTCTGAAAATCCGTATCGACGGTCATCTGATTTCAGTTAAAGAGTCTGCGGAACAAATCTGTCGCGTTCTGGCCTATTACAAACCAGAAGGTGAACTGTGTACCCGTAACGACCCGGAAGGTCGTCCGACCGTATTTGATCGTCTGCCAAAACTGCGCGATGCGCGCTGGATTGCCGTGGGGCGTCTGGATGTGAATACCTGCGGTTTATTGCTGTTCACTACCGACGGTGAACTGGCAAACCGTCTGATGCATCCAAGCCGTGAAGTTGAGCGTGAATATGCGGTGCGTGTGTTTGGTCAGGTTGATGACGCGAAACTGCGCGATCTGAGTCGTGGCGTACAGTTGGAAGATGGTCCGGCGGCGTTTAAAACAATCAAGTTCAGCGGTGGTGAAGGGATCAACCAGTGGTACAACGTCACGCTGACCGAAGGGCGTAACCGTGAAGTACGTCGACTGTGGGAAGCTGTAGGCGTGCAGGTAAGTCGTCTTATCCGTGTCCGTTACGGCGATATCCCGCTGCCGAAAGGCCTGCCGCGTGGCGGCTGGACGGAGCTTGATCTTGCGCAGACCAACTATTTACGTGAACTGGTGGAGCTGAAGCCGGAAACGACCTCTAAAGTTGCCGTCGAGAAAGATCGTCGTCGTATGAAGGCGAACCAGATCCGTCGTGCGGTGAAGCGCCACTCACAGGTCGGCAGCAGCCGTCGTCCGGGTGGTCGCAGCAACAACGGTTAATCATGACCAGGCCTGATAAGCAAAGCGCCATCAGGCGTTAGCGTGGAGCCGGATGCGGCAAAAGCGCCTTATCCGGCCTGGTGTCAGTAATCAATTCCCATCTGAGCCTTCACGCCTGCTTCAAACGCGTGCTTAACCGGGCGCAGTTCGCTCACCGTATCTGCTAACTCCAGAATATCGCGATGACATCCCCGACCGGTGATAATCACCGTCTGATGGGCAGGACGCGCATTTAAGGCATTGATAACCTCTTCAAGCGGCAGATAGTCGTACGCCACCATATAGGTCAGTTCGTCCAGGATAACCATATCAAGTTCAGCATCAGCCAGCATTCGCTTTCCATGTTCCCATACGGCCATACAGGCTGCGGTATCCGACTCGCGGTTTTGCGTGTCCCAGGTAAATCCTGTCGCCATAACCTGAAACTCTACGCCATGGGGTTCGAGTAAGTTTCGTTCACCGTTTGGCCAGGTACCTTTAATAAACTGCACCACGCCGACTTTTTTACCATGGCCCACCGCGCGCGTGGCGGTCCCGAACGCAGCGGTGGTTTTACCCTTACCGTTTCCGGTGAATACGATAATGATCCCGCGTTCATCCTTTGCAGCGGCAACGCGGGCATCAACCCGCTCTTTAACGCGCTGCTGGCGCTGCTGGTAGCGTTCTTCACTCATTGAGCTATTCCTGGTTTACGGCCCGGCTGGGCATCGAAAGTCATACCGGTTTTACGGCGGCTGTCATCGCCCATCAGCCACAGGTAGAGCGGCATAATATCGGCGGGGGTTTTCAATTTTTGCGGATCTTCAGTTGGAAATGCACTGGCTCGCATTCCGGTACGCGTACCGCCTGGATTGATACAGTTTACGCGCAGGTGACGGTTCTGATATTCATCTGCCAGAACCTGCATCATGCCTTCGGTAGCGAATTTGGAGGTAGCATATGCGCCCCAATTGGCGCGTCCCTGGCGACCGACGCTGGAAGAGGTAAAGACCAGCGATCCGGCATCGGATTTCAGCAATAGCGGCAGCAATGCCTGGGTCAGCATAAAGGTGGCATTCACATTTACCTGCATGACATCTTGCCAGATCTGCGGATTTTGTTCACTCATTGGACAAATATCACCCAGTAATCCGGCATTATGTAGTACGCCATCCAGACGTGGAAAATGTGCGGCAATGCGCTGTGCGAGCTGGTGGCATTCTTCAGAAGTACAAGTGAGCAGATCCAGCGTGAACCAGTGTGGCTGCGTACCGTTTTCATCGGCAATAGTGCGGGCAACCTGGCGCAGTTTTTCTTCGTTACGCCCAAGCAGAATAACGGTCGCGCCGTAACGCACATAGGTCTGTGCAGCTTCACGTCCGATACCATCACTGGCACCGGTAACCAGAATAATGCGGTCCTGTAAAAGGTCTTGTTTAGGTTGGTAATGCACGGCTACTCCTCGGCAACGCTCTGGCCATCTCGTTCGCGATAACGTTTCGGCTTTATGCCTTAAACCCTGTTCTTTTTCAATCAGCCAAAGGCAATAACACCGCAAAATGAACGCTTTGTCATGCTTTTTGCTGATTCAGCACCAGGATGGATGAAGCAAGACGGGTTAAGCAGCCTGTTGTACACTGAGCGGGAATAGCGTTGTTTAACCAAGGTGGGTCTCGTGGAATTGTTGTCTGAATATGGGCTGTTTTTGGCAAAAATTGTCACTGTCGTGGTGGCTATTGCGGTAGTTGTGATGCTGATTGTGAACGCGACACAACGCAAGCGTCAGCGCGGGGAGCTGCGGGTAGTTAACCTCAGCGAGCAATATAAAGAGATGAAGGATGATCTGTCGCTGGCATTACTGGACGGGCATCAGCAAAAATTCTGGCATAAGGCGCAGAAAAAGAAACAGAAACTGGAAGCGAAGGCAGCCAAGGCAAAAGCGAAACTGGGAGACAGTACGTCATCTGATAAACCACGTGTATGGGTGCTGGATTTTAAAGGCAGCATGGACGCCCATGAGGTCAGCGCGTTACGTGAGGAAGTGACGGCGGTGCTGGCAGTGGTTAAACCGCAGGATCAGGTGGTGGTTCGCCTGGAAAGCCCGGGCGGTGTGGTTCATGGTTATGGCCTGGCTGCATCGCAGTTACAGCGTCTGCGCGATAAGCAGATTCCGTTGACCGTAACGGTGGATAAAGTCGCCGCGAGCGGTGGGTATATGATGGCCTGCGTAGCCGATAAAATTGTCTCGGCACCGTTTGCTATCGTCGGGTCGATTGGCGTCGTGGCGCAGATCCCGAACTTTAACCGCTTTCTGAAAGGGAAGGATATTGATATCGAACTGCACACCGCCGGACAGTACAAGCGTACGCTGACGCTGCTGGGTGAAAACACGGAAGAAGGGCGGCAGAAATTCCGCGAAGATCTGAATGAAACCCATCACCTGTTTAAGGATTTTGTGCAGCGCATGCGTCCGACTCTGGACATTGAGCAGGTTGCCACCGGCGAACACTGGTTTGGGCAACAGGCGCTGGCGAACGGGCTGGTGGATGAAATCAATACCAGTGATGAAGTGATCCTCGGGCTAATGGAAGGGCGCGAAGTGTTGAGCGTTCGCTATATGCAGCGCAAAAAACTGATGGATCGCTTTACCGGGAGTGCGGCCGAGAGCGCCGATCGTTTGCTGCTGCGCTGGTGGCAGCGGGGACAGAAACCGCTGATGTAAAATTGTCATTGCCGGATGGTGATGCTAAAGCATCTTACCCGGCCCAGGATGACAACATCCTGGGCCGGATATGGCAGAGCCGCCATCCGGCAAATCATTTCTTGTATTAATCGATCAAGTGATACTTTTCAGAAAGTACGTGTGCCAGGTGCTTAAACATATTAAACACCGCCGTACTTTTGGGCGTCGGAAGCCCTTGCTCGTCTAAAAAGTAATCGCCGCTGAAAACCAGCACGCCATTTCGCTGCGTAACGCCAGTGGCGACAATCCCCGCCAGCGTGTCCTCATGCTCACGAATGATTTTGTTGGCTTCAATCAGCAGCGTTTCGCGATCGATAGGTTGCGTGTCTTTATGCATTATTTACTCCTTAAACAAGGACATTAGTCTACGCCGAGCCCGGCTTATGGGCAAATATTCCCTGACATAAATGAAGGTCTTACGTCAGGGTTGCAACTGGCGAGATTTGTTTTTGCATGCTAATAAAGTTGCGTAACGCATTTTATCAGGTACAGTGTGACGCTTTCGTCAATCTGGCAACAGATTTGCTTGACATTCGACCAATACTTCGTCGTGCTATAGCGTTTGTGAGAAAAAAAGCCTGTCAACTCAGTTACATGAGAGTTACATTACAAGCGCGAATCAGTTTAAGGGGTTGATATCCACCGACGCAGAGACCATATCGATGTCTCGTCGCCAGTGGAAGGTGAATCAACGTGCGACGCATTCTGGAAGAATCAAATTAGGTAAAGGTGAATATGGGTAAAGCTCTTGTCATCGTTGAGTCCCCGGCAAAAGCCAAAACGATCAACAAGTATCTGGGTAATGACTACGTGGTGAAATCCAGCGTCGGTCATATCCGTGATTTGCCGACCAGTGGCTCAGCAACTAAAAAGAGCGCCGACTCAACCTCCACCAAAACGGCTAAAAAGCCCAAAAAGGATGAACGTGGCGCTCTCGTCAACCGCATGGGTGTTGACCCATGGCACAACTGGGATGCGCGCTATGAAGTGCTGCCTGGTAAAGAGAAAGTTGTTTCTGAACTGAAGCAACTGGCTGAAAAAGCCGACCACATCTATCTCGCAACCGACCTTGACCGCGAAGGGGAAGCCATTGCATGGCACCTGCGGGAAGTGATCGGCGGCGATGACACACGCTACAGCCGCGTGGTGTTTAACGAAATTACCAAGAACGCTATTCGTCAGGCGTTTGAAAAACCGGGCGAACTGAACATCGACCGGGTTAACGCGCAACAGGCGCGCCGCTTTATGGACCGCGTGGTGGGCTATATGGTGTCGCCGCTGCTGTGGAAAAAAATTGCGCGTGGTTTGTCTGCAGGCCGCGTACAGTCGGTTGCTGTACGTCTGGTGGTTGAGCGTGAACGTGAAATCAAAGCATTTGTCCCAGAAGAGTTCTGGGAAATTGGTGCTGACACGACCACGCCTGGTGGCGATGCTTTGCCGCTTGAGGTGACGCATCAGAATGATAAACCGTTCCGCCCGGTCAACCGGGAACAAACGCTTGCCGCTGTTAGCCTGTTGGAAAAAGCGCGCTATAGCGTTCTGGAACGTGAAGATAAACCGACCAGCAGCAAGCCGGGCGCGCCGTTTATTACCTCCACGCTACAGCAGGCTGCGAGCACGCGTCTGGGCTTTGGCGTGAAGAAAACCATGATGATGGCACAGCGCTTGTACGAAGCGGGTTACATCACCTATATGCGTACGGACTCAACAAACCTGAGTCAGGACGCCGTCACCATGGTTCGCGATTACATCAGCGATAATTTTGGTAAAAAATATCTGCCGGAGAGCGCGAACCAGTACGCCAGCAAAGAGAACTCTCAGGAAGCGCACGAAGCTATCCGTCCCTCCGATGTCGCCGTACAGGCGGAATCACTGAAAGACATGGAAGCTGATGCGCAGAAACTGTACCAGTTGATCTGGCGTCAGTTTGTTGCCTGCCAGATGACGCCGGCGAAATACGATTCCACCACCTTAACCGTGGGCGCGGGTGATTTCCGCCTGAAAGCGCGTGGTCGTATTCTGCGTTTCGATGGCTGGACCAAAGTGATGCCTGCGCTGCGTAAGGGCGATGAAGACCGTATCTTACCGGCGGTGGATAAAGGCGATACGTTGACGCTTGTCGAACTGACGCCAGCGCAACACTTTACCAAACCGCCTGCGCGTTTCAGTGAAGCCTCGCTGGTTAAAGAGCTTGAAAAGCGTGGTATTGGTCGTCCATCAACATATGCGTCGATTATTTCCACGATTCAGGATCGCGGCTATGTTCGCGTTGAGAACCGTCGCTTCTATGCTGAGAAAATGGGTGAAATTGTCACCGATCGTCTGGAAGAAAACTTCCGCGAACTGATGAACTACGATTTTACCGCGCAGATGGAAGACAGCCTCGACCAGGTGGCGAATCACGAAGCCGAATGGAAAGGCGTACTCGACAACTTCTTCACCGATTTTACTCAGCAACTGGATAAAGCCGAGAAAGATCCTGAGGAGGGCGGTATGCGTCCGAATCAGATGGTGCTGACCAGCATTGATTGCCCGACCTGCGGACGCAAGATGGGTATTCGTACCGCCAGCACCGGCGTTTTCCTCGGCTGTTCCGGCTATGCGCTGTCGCCGAAAGAGCGTTGCAAAACCACCATTAACCTGGTGCCGGAAAACGAAGTGCTGAACGTGCTGGAAGGCGACGACGCGGAAACGAACGCTCTGCGCGCCAAACGTCGCTGCCAGAAGTGCGGTACGGCGATGGACAGCTACCTTATCGATCCTAAGCGTAAGCTGCATGTATGTGGTAATAACCCGACCTGCGACGGCTACGAGATCGAAGAGGGTGAATTCCGCATCAAGGGGTATGACGGTCCTATCGTTGAGTGCGAAAAATGTGGTTCTGAAATGCACCTGAAAATGGGGCGTTTCGGTAAGTACATGGCGTGTACCAACGACGAGTGCAAAAACACTCGTAAGATCCTGCGTAACGGTGAAGTCGCTCCGCCGAAAGAAGATCCGGTTCCGCTGCCGGAACTGCCGTGTGAAAAATCTGACGCGTATTTTGTGTTACGTGATGGCGCTGCAGGTATCTTCCTGGCGGCAAATACGTTCCCGAAATCACGTGAGACCCGCGCGCCGTTAGTGGAAGAGCTGTACCGCTTCCGCGATCGTCTGCCGGAAAAACTGCGTTATCTGGCAGACGCGCCGCAGACGGACCCGGACGGCAACAAGTCCATGGTCCGTTTCAGCCGTAAAACCAAGCAGCAATACGTTGCCGCTGAGAAAGACGGTAAGGCGACCGGCTGGTCCGCGTTCTTTGTTGACGGTAAATGGGTTGAAGGGAAGAAATAACGGCATTCCGCCTGAATTTCTCCTTAAAGGGTCGCGTAAGCGACCCTTTTTGTTTCTGGCGTATTATTTTTTGTCATGCCTATACAGCTTACATAGAAATGATATAGTGGTTATAGTTAACACGTTTTTTATTATTAAATCGTATTAGCAGCGCTAACGAGCCTGCTTTGAAACGATGATCTGATGGCATAAATCGGGATGGCTTAACATGAAATTACAGCAGCTTCGCTACATTGTTGAGGTGGTGAACCACAACCTTAATGTCTCCTCAACGGCGGAAGGGCTTTATACCTCCCAGCCAGGCATCAGTAAGCAAGTTCGTATGCTTGAAGATGAACTTGGTATCCAGATTTTTGCCCGTAGCGGTAAGCACCTGACGCAGGTTACGCCAGCGGGGCAGGAAGTCATCCGTATTGCGCGTGAGGTACTGTCGAAGGTGGATGCCATTAAGTCCGTTGCCGGCGAACATACCTGGCCGGACAAAGGCTCGTTATACATCGCGACGACCCACACACAAGCACGTTACGCACTGCCAAACGTGATTAAAGGTTTTATTGAGCGATACCCTCGCGTCTCTTTGCACATGCACCAGGGATCGCCGACGCAAATCGCCGAAGCCGTTTCGAAAGGGAATGCAGACTTTGCCATTGCGACAGAAGCCCTGCATCTGTATGACGATTTGGTGATGCTGCCTTGCTATCACTGGAACCGCTCGATCGTCGTGACGCCGGATCATCCGCTGGCGGGAAAAGCGTCCGTTTCTATTGAAGAGTTAGCGCAGTATCCGCTGGTCACCTACACCTTCGGTTTTACCGGGCGTTCGGAACTGGATACCGCTTTTAATCGTGCGGGTCTGGAGCCGCGGATAGTTTTTACCGCGACCGATGCCGATGTCATTAAAACCTATGTGCGTCTGGGCCTCGGCGTGGGGGTAATTGCCAGCATGGCGGTTGATCCCGTCTCCGACCCGGATCTTGTCCGTGTTGACGCGCACGATATCTTTAGTCATAGCACCACCAAAATTGGTTTTCGTCGCAGTACGTTTTTACGCAGTTACATGTATGATTTCATTCAACGTTTCGCGCCACATCTGACGCGAGATGTGGTGGATACTGCGGTGGCGCTGCGTTCGAATGATGATATTGAAGCCATGTTTAAAGATATTAAATTGCCTGAGAAATAATACCTGCTGTTATCTCGTCGGTATCCTTCTGCATAATGCGATACCGACGGGAGACGCTGAATATTGATAATTTGTCGTGAATAAATTAACCATATATAGTTTGTGGAAAAGGTTCTCTAAAGTAGTTTCAAATTAGTTAGCTTGCCAAAAATTCCTTTCAAATATTTATAACCGATCAAACAATCGATTTATTTATCAGGATGAGTCCGAAAATTAACTGGCTTTTTTTTGCCTTTTTTATTAGGATTCCTCCTATCTGATGATTAATTGTACCGATTGTTTGGTGCCTAAATGATAAGTGATTTCGATAGTATGAGGTTAGCAATGCCTTCAGGAAACCAGCCTGCACGCAGGGATCCCGCGATGAAACGTAAAGCCTGGTTTGCTGTTTTTCTCGGCTCCGCTGTGTTCTGGATTGTCGTCGCGCTCGTGGTCTGGCAAGTGTGGGGGTAGGTCATGTCCGCACCGGAACAACACGCCACCGTAACGCCATCTCCTCATGAAAATGAACAAGAGAGCAATAGCGGCGCAGAGAATGGGCCGGAAATCCCCACCTCCTGGACACTTTCCCCTGAACAACGCGCGTTTATTGATCTGTTTACTGATGATGAACAGAAACAGTAATTAATACCAATTTTATTGTCATTATTATTTGCCCTCTGTCTGATACTTCGTATGACTTATTACATGCAATCGCGATGTCCCCCGCTAATCAGCATATTATCGATTGCATACATACCTGTTACACATTAACGCGACCCACTTTCGCTCTCGTACCTTCTCCTCGCAATTTATACCACACGCCGCTTTTCTGATGTTCTCCACTTTTATCAATTTGAGTTGTTATCAAAGCGTTACATTTTGTTTGTGTTATCTTTAATACTAACCCTGAAGAAAATCAGGGGATCCAACCCTGTCATTTAAGGAGGAGCTATGTCGTCGACCCTACGCGAAGCCAGTAAGGACACATTGCAGGTTAATGATAAAACCTACCGTTACTACAGCTTGCCTCTGGCCGCACAAACACTGGGTGATATCACCCGCCTGCCTAAATCGTTAAAAGTTTTGCTGGAGAACCTGCTTCGCTGGCAGGACGAAAATACCGTTACCGAAGACGATATTCATGCCCTGGCGCGTTGGTTGGAAACCGCGCATGCCGATCGTGAGATTGCCTATCGACCCGCTCGCGTTTTGATGCAGGACTTTACCGGCGTACCCGCAGTGGTCGATCTGGCCGCTATGCGCGAAGCGGTAAAACGTTTGGGCGGGGATACGGCAAAAGTGAATCCGCTTTCGCCAGTTGATCTTGTCATAGACCACTCCGTAACGGTGGATCGTTTCGGTGATGATGACGCTTTCGAAGAGAACGTCCGTCTGGAAATGGAACGTAACCATGAGCGCTATGTGTTTCTGAAATGGGGACAGCAAGCATTCAGTCGCTTCAGCGTTGTGCCGCCGGGAACGGGGATTTGTCACCAGGTTAACCTTGAATATTTGGGTAAAGCCGTCTGGAGCGAATTACAAAACGGTGAATGGGTGGCTTATCCGGATACGCTGGTCGGTACCGATTCCCATACTACGATGATAAATGGTCTCGGTGTGCTGGGCTGGGGCGTCGGGGGCATTGAAGCCGAAGCCGCGATGCTGGGCCAGCCGGTCTCAATGCTTATCCCTGACGTGGTAGGCTTCAAGCTGGTAGGTAAACTGCGGGAAGGTATCACCGCAACCGATCTGGTGCTGACCGTCACCCAAATGCTGCGTAAGCACGGTGTGGTTGGGAAATTTGTTGAATTCTATGGCGATGGTCTGGACACCTTACCGCTGGCCGATCGGGCAACCATTGCGAACATGTCGCCGGAATATGGCGCAACCTGTGGTTTCTTCCCGATTGATGACATCACTCTTGAATATATGCGCCTGAGCGGACGCAGTGAGGAGCAGGTCGAACTGGTCGGCGCTTATGCTAAAGCGCAGGGGATGTGGCGTAACCCAGGCGATGAACCCGTATTTACCAGCTCGCTGGAGCTGGATATGGGGAGTGTGGAGGCGAGCCTTGCCGGGCCGAAACGTCCGCAGGATCGGGTTGCGCTCGCTGATGTCCCGAAAGCGTTCTCGGCGAGTAACGAGCTTGAAGTGAATAGCTCGCTAAAAGATCGTCAGCCAGTGGACTATACAATGAACGGGCATCAATACCAGTTGCCGGATGGCGCGGTGGTGATTGCGGCGATCACCTCCTGTACCAACACCTCTAACCCAAGCGTATTGATGGCGGCGGGACTGCTGGCGAAGAAAGCGGTTACGCTCGGTCTGAAACGTCAACCCTGGGTTAAAGCTTCACTGGCGCCTGGCTCTAAAGTCGTTTCTGACTATCTGGCACAGGCCGGGTTCACACCGTATCTCGATGAGTTGGGCTTTAACCTCGTGGGTTATGGCTGTACTACCTGTATAGGTAATTCCGGACCGTTGCCCGATCCTATTGAGACGGCGATCAAAAAAGGCGATCTCACGGTTGGCGCAGTGCTTTCCGGCAACCGTAACTTTGAAGGACGCATCCATCCGCTCGTCAAGACGAACTGGTTGGCGTCTCCGCCGCTGGTAGTAGCTTACGCACTGGCGGGGAATATGAATATCAACCTGACGAAAGATCCGTTAGGTCATGATAGAAAAGGCGATCCCGTTTACTTGAAAGATATCTGGCCAACTGCGCAGGAAATCGCCCGAGCCGTTGAGCAGGTGTCTACCGCTATGTTCCATAAAGAGTATGCCGAAGTGTTTGAAGGCACGCCGGAATGGAAAGCGATTCAAGTTGATCGGGCTGACACCTATGGCTGGCAGTCGGACTCGACCTATATCCGTTTGTCGCCGTTCTTTGATGGTATGCAGGCTACGCCGGATCCGGTGCGGGACATTCATGGCGCCCGCATTCTGGCGATGTTAGGCGACTCGGTGACCACCGACCATATTTCTCCGGCAGGTAGCATTAAAGCGGATAGCCCGGCCGGTCGGTATTTGCAAAGCCACGGCGTTGAGCGCAAAGACTTTAACTCCTACGGCTCCCGACGCGGAAACCATGAAGTGATGATGCGCGGTACTTTTGCCAATATTCGTATTCGTAATGAGATGGTGCCAGGCGTGGAAGGCGGGATGACGCGGCATTTGCCGGGGACGGAAGTGGTGGCTATCTATGATGCCGCCATGCAATACCAACAGGAGAATGTTCCGTTGGCAGTCATTGCCGGTAAGGAATATGGTTCTGGCTCCAGTCGTGACTGGGCTGCGAAAGGTCCACGCTTGCTGGGTGTACGCGTGGTTATTGCTGAGTCCTTTGAGCGAATTCACCGTTCTAACCTGATCGGCATGGGGATTCTACCGCTTGAGTTCCCACAGGGGGTTACGCGTAAAACGCTGGGATTAACCGGTGAGGAAGCGATTGATATTACGGACCTGCAAAACATTAAACCGGGGGCGACAGTTCCGGTAAGTTTGTCTCGGGCGGATGGGCGTAAAGAGGTGATTTTGTGCCGTTGCCGCATCGATACCGCGACGGAGTTAACGTATTACCAGAACGACGGTATTCTCCACTATGTCATTCGTAATATGTTGAAATAACATGTAAAAAAGCCTGCGTGAGCAGGCTTTTCTCTGTACCGGGTAAACGGAAATTATTTATTTAACAAATGGCCCATCTTCGCGGCTTTGGTATCCAGATAATGTTCATTATTCGGATTACGACCCACAATCAGCGGCACGCGTTCAACGATATTGATACCCGCTTCGGTCAGAATTTCCACTTTCTTCGGGTTATTGGTCAACAAACGTACCTCGTCAACGCCCAGCAGCTTGAACATGTCCGCACACAGCGTGAAATCACGCTCGTCTGCCGCAAATCCTAACTGATGATTGGCTTCAACCGTATCATAACCCTGGTCCTGCAACGCATAGGCGCGGATTTTATTTAGCAGGCCAATGTTGCGTCCTTCCTGACGATGATAGAGCAGAATGCCACGCCCTTCTTCAGCAATGTGGGACAGGGCCGCTTCGAGCTGGAAACCGCAATCGCAACGTAGGCTAAACAGCGCATCGCCAGTCAGACACTCAGAGTGGACACGCGCCAGGACAGGTGTTTGGCCTGTAATATCGCCAAAAATCAGCGCGACATGATCGTGTCCGGTTGCCAGTTCTTCAAATCCCACCATCAGGAAATCGCCCCAGGGGGTTGGCAGTTTGGCTTCTGCCACACGTTTAAGCTGCATGTAATTCTCCAGATTATGCTGGCACTGTCGTGCCGTCGCCTGTTGGCTTCTGTTCTGTATTGCACTATTTTGCCATAAGCCAGCGATGTTCACCTAATTGCGACAACGGATTCGCTTTTGGAATGGCACAAAATTGTCAATTTTTCCGGCGTGCGCATTTTTCAGTTATGATTGTGAGACTTATCGACGAAAGGAGAGGCAATGCTTTCAATTGCAAAGCGCACCGCAGTCGGCGCCGGACTGCTGCTTATCATGCCGGTTGCTGTATGGGTATCAGGTTGGAGTTGGCAACCAGGGCATAATGTCTGGTGGTTAAAATCCCTGTACTGGGTAACGGAAACGGTGACACAGCCATGGGGAATTATCACTCACGTAGCGCTCTGTGCATGGTTTTTGTGGTGTTTGCGTTTTCGTCTGAAAGCAGCGCTAATGCTGTTTGCGATCCTGGCGGCGGCGATTTTAGTTGGGCAGGGCGTGAAGTCCTGGGTTAAAGACAGGGTGCAGGAACCGCGGCCATTTGTCGTATGGCTGGAAAAAACGCACCATATTCCGGTTGATGAGTTCTACACTTTAAAACGTAAAGATCGTGGGAACTTAGTCAAAGAACAATTAGCCGAACAGCGGGACGTGCCAACGTTTCTACGTAAGCACTGGCAAAAAGAAACAGGGTTTGCTTTTCCATCCGGACATACGATGTTTGCTGCCAGCTGGGCTTTGTTGGCGGTAGGATTGCTGTGGCCACGCAGACGCACGCTGACTATTGCATTCTTGCTCATCTGGGCGACGGGTGTGATGGGGAGCCGTTTGCTGCTCGGAATGCACTGGCCCCGTGATTTGGTGGTCGCAACGCTGATTTCCTGGCTGTTGGTGACCCTGGCAACCTGGCTTGCGCAGCGGATATGCGGGCCTTTAACACCGCCAGTACAGGAGACAAAAGAAATTGCGCAGCGTGAACAAGAAAGTTAGCTATGATTGATTTTTCGAATTTTGCCCTTAAATCAGAAGGCATAAAGCGCTTTTCCATTTCGCACTCGGTGTGAAAATGGTAATTTAAAGGGCTCAACGCGGTAAGTTGGACACGATTTATTCGCTCAAACCACATAACGGGAAGTAATGTGAAATATTTACTCATTTTCTTACTGGTGTTGGCGATTTTTGTTATTTCGGTGACATTAGGTGCGCAAAACGATCAACAGGTTACGTTTAATTACCTGCTGGCTCAGGGTGAGCATCGTATCTCTACGCTGCTTGCTGTATTGTTTGCCGCAGGTTTTGCGATTGGTTGGCTAATTTGCGGCCTTTTCTGGCTGAAGGTTCGAGTGTCTCTTGCGCGCGCCGAACGTAAAATCAAACGACTGGAAAACCAGCTTGCGCCTGCGACCGACGTTGCGGTATCCGCCGATTCGTCGGTTGTAAAGGAATAATTATTTATGTTGGAGTTGTTGTTTCTGCTTTTACCTGTAGCCGCTGCCTATGGGTGGTATATGGGTCGCAGAAGTGCGCAACAAACAAAGCAGGATGAAGCTAACCGACTTTCCCGTGACTATGTCGCCGGGGTTAACTTCCTCCTGAGCAACCAACAAGATAAAGCGGTGGATCTGTTCCTCGATATGCTGAAAGAGGATACGGGCACCGTTGAGGCTCATCTCACCCTCGGAAACCTGTTCCGTTCGCGCGGTGAAGTCGATCGTGCAATCCGCATCCACCAAACCCTTATGGAAAGCGCCTCGCTGACCTACGAACAGCGTTTGCTGGCAGTGCAACAACTGGGCCGCGACTACATGGCCGCCGGCCTGTATGACCGTGCGGAAGATATGTTCAATCAGCTGACCGATGAAACCGATTTTCGCGTTGGCGCATTACAGCAGTTGCTGCAAATTTATCAGGCAACCAGCGAATGGCAAAAAGCCATTGACGTTGCAGAGCGTCTGGTAAAGCTTGGCAAAGACAAACAACGCATTGAGATAGCGCATTTTTACTGCGAACTGGCGTTACAGCAAATGGGCAACGACGATATGGATCGTGCCATGACGCTGTTGAAAAAAGGGGCGGCAGCAGACAAAAACAGCGCCCGCGTTTCCATCATGATGGGGCGCGTATATATGCTGAACGGCGATTACTCCAGGGCGGTTGAAAGTCTGCAACGGGTGATTTCTCAGGATAAAGAGCTGGTCAGTGAAACGCTGGAAATGCTGCAAAGCTGCTACCAGCATTTGGGAAAAAACGATGAGTGGGCAGAGTTTTTACGCCGTGCGGTTGAGGAAAACACAGGTGCCGCCGCTGAACTGATGCTTGCAGATATCCTTGAGGCGCGTGAGGGGACTGATACCGCTCAGGTTTATATCACTCGTCAGCTGCAACGGCATCCTACGATGCGTGTATTCCACAAGCTGATGGATTATCATCTTAACGAAGCAGAAGAAGGGCGCGCCAAAGAGAGCCTGATGGTGCTGCGCGATATGGTCGGGGAGCAGGTACGTAGTAAGCCGCGCTATCGCTGTCAGAAATGCGGGTTTACCGCTTATACGCTGTACTGGCATTGTCCATCCTGCCGTTCATGGTCAACCATTAAACCTATTCGTGGGCTTGATGGGCTGTAATTTTTAAAAAAACTTCAACTTAGTTACAACATCCTGGTAGGGTGTAATCGTCCCATCATCAACCCCCGCGGCCGGTTCGCCTGGCAGAAATGTAATCGCGCCTGTTAATTTTCTATTGCCGCAGGTAGAATGCACGCCGTTTACCCATTTTGCGCCACCGGTGGCGCCCATCCTCAGGAAGGTCTGGTCATGACGTTTACTGCTTCATCTTCTTCTCGTGCTGTTACTGATTCTCCTGTCGTTGTCGCTCTTGATTACGCAAATCGTGATAAAGCATTAGCTTTTGTCGACAGAATTGATCCTCGTGATTGCCGTTTGAAAGTGGGCAAGGAGATGTTCACGCTTTTTGGACCTCAGTTGGTTCGTGAACTACAACAACGTGGTTTTGATGTCTTTCTTGATTTGAAATTTCATGACATTCCCAATACAACTGCACATGCCGTAGCTGCAGCTGCCGATCTCGGCGTGTGGATGGTTAACGTACACGCCTCTGGCGGGGCGCGCATGATGACGGCTGCCCGTGAGGCCCTGGTGCCTTTTGGTAAGGATGCGCCATTGCTAATTGCTGTGACGGTTCTGACCAGCATGGAAGCCAGCGATCTCGCCGATCTCGGTGTGACGTTGTCACCAGCAGAGCATGCTGAAAGACTGGCGCGTTTAACTCAACATTGCGGGCTGGACGGTGTCGTATGCTCAGCGCAGGAAGCGGTACGATTCAAACAGGCGTTTGGACAGGCATTTAAGTTAGTGACGCCGGGTATTCGCCCTGAAGGCAGTGAAGCGGGCGATCAGCGTCGTATTATGACGCCAGAGCAGGCGCAGTTAGCCGGTGTGGATTACATGGTGATTGGTCGTCCGGTCACGCAGTCTGCTGACCCGGCGCAGACGCTGAAGATGATCAATGCCTCTCTGAAACGAGGTGTGTAAATGAGCGATTCAAACTCTCGCCTGGTCTATTCAACCGACTCCGGGCGAATTGAAGAACCGAAGGCCGCCCCTGAGCGTCCAAAGGGTGATGGTATTATCCGCATTCAACGCCAGACCAGTGGCCGCAAAGGGAAGGGCGTGTGCCTGATTACCGGTATTGATCAGGATGATGCTGAACTGGCTAAATTAGCCGCGGAACTGAAGAAAAAATGTGGTTGCGGTGGGGCGGTAAAAGATGGTGTGATTGAAATTCAGGGCGATAAACGTGACCTGATAAAATCATTGCTGGAAGCCAAAGGCATGAAAGTAAAACTGGCTGGCGGTTAATAAAAAGCCACGGAGATAATCAGTGGCTTTTTAAAATACAGAGCTGAAAAAGTAAACGTTTAATTATATCGAGCTGGTCAACCGTAAATTATTTACCTACCTGATGGCCAATAATACCACCGACAGCAGCACCACCCAGCGTACCCAGCGCGCTGCCATCCGTCAGGACTGCACCACCTACTGCACCCGCACCAGCCCCGATAGCGGTGTTACGGTCGCGTTTGGACCAGTTAGAGCAGGCGCTCAGAGACATTGCCAGAGTAAGCGCCAGAATGGCTGCGGTCATTTTTTTGCTCGTTACTAACATAATACTTTCTCCTGAATTATTGATTCACGGAATCCAGTGTTCTTTAAGGATAGCGCTAAATCGTGACTATCAAAGATATTTCCGTGTAACCGTTTAGCGAAAGCATGACAACCAATATCCTGCAGTTGGATGTTCGCTCCTGTTATATCGCTAACATTAATTTTACGAGTTTATCCTGTTAACAACAGGTAAAAAGTCTTAATTGGGTTGTCAGATAACTCTCAGAGAAGAGATGATTTGCCTGCCGACAAATCATCTTGCGCAGGCATTATGCGTTGGTATCAATGATATTGACGGTTAATCCTGAATACTCAAGCTGCATTTGTACGCTGGCGCTGAGCTTAGAGTCCGTCACGACGCGGCTGAACCGCTCTAAAGGCCCCAGGGTGTAAGGGTGAATAGCGTCGAATTTTGAGCTGTCGGTAAGCACAATAACCTCTGCGCCTTTTTCCAGTACCGCATTAACCACATCAGAACGCATCATATCGCGTCCGGTGAAGCCGGTGTCTGCCTGCCAGCCATCAATGCCGATAAAGGCCTTACTGAAGTGTACCTGCTGGATAAACTGGCGAGTTAAGGGGCCGACCATGCTCTCACTTTTTTTCTGATAAATCCCACCAAGGAGAATCACTTCACAGGGCGTTTCTTTGAGCAGGTGAGCGATGTAGCTGCTCACCGTAATGATAGTGACATCTTTTTGCTCCGCCAGGGTTCTTGCCAGTAGCGCGTTGCTGCTGCCGTTCTCAATGAATACAGACTCGCCGGGGCTGACCAGCGATGCAGCGAATTCAGCCAGCTCACGTTTTAGCGTGAAATTGGTCATCATGCGCGTTTCCACATCATCGCTGTTTAACGAAACAGCAAATCCGTGCGCACGGCGTAAATAACTCTGTTTTTCCAGCGTATTCAGATCCTGTCGAATCGTCACTTCTGAAACGCCGGTGATTTTTGCCAGATCGGCGACGCTCATCTGACCTTTATCGGTCACCATCTGCAAAATAGATTGTTGTCGGGAATTCATAGTATTAATTTTTATAGCAATGTCGTATCGGAAAATAAACGGAAGTCTGCTGATAGCAGTAACATCAAGAGAGCGATGTCATCAGATCTCCCACGGAGCTTTCTGTTTTGTTGACAAAGATTGAGTATCTTCTTTGACCGTGTTTAACAGTTCAGCCTTCAGAATTTCGAGATTGTGGATGGCTGAGTGGTAATCACCTGCAACGAGGATATCCAGCACGGTATCAATGCGTTCGGCCAGACGCTGAGCGTCGATATCAGACATGGTCATCATCCAAAGGGCAATAGAGTTTGAATTTCATGATGCAGAATTTCATGACAAAAGAGAAGGGAAAAATAGTATTAACATGAATGATTGAAGAATATTATATATTCTGTGATTACATACAGATAGGATCATCACGTATTGTCCATTTATGGCTATTTTCTCCGATCAATCTTTCTGCATTATCGCGTATTTTTGTTCAGGTGTCGTCGATACCATCGTTCAAACGCAGCCGCAGGCATGGGCTTGGCGAATAAGAATCCCTGACGCTCATTGACGCCATTCTTGGTCAGAAACGCATCCTCTTTTGCACTTTCAACGCCTTCGGCGATGACCTGCAGGTTGAGCGCCTGCGCAACCGCGACAATGGCCCGCACCAGCGACTGCGAAATAGGTTGCTTGTGCACATCTCTGACAAAGGTTTGATCCAGTTTTATGGCATCAAGCGGGAAGCGGGCCAGTTGAGACAGCGACGAATAGCCGGTGCCAAAATCATCCAAATGGATTTGTGCCCCCAACTGGCTAAATTGCTGAATGACGGATAGCGCCAACTGCTCATTTTCAATCAAACTGCTTTCCGTTAATTCAACATCGATGGGGCAGTATTCAAAGTTGAGATCGTGAAGCACCTGCTTGAGAGCGGTAAAAAGCGTCTGGTCGGCGAGCTGGCGCGCAGACACGTTTACCGCCACGCGTAGATTTATTCCCTTGGCACGCCATTTTGCCACCTGGCGCACAACGTCCAGAATAACCCATCGGCCGAGTGGAACAATGAGCCCTGATTCTTCGGCGTAAGAGATAAACTCTAACGGCGGTATGAGGCCACGTTCCGGGGACTGCCAACGAACCAAAGCCTCAAGACTCCGTACTTCACCGCGCCAGGTTATTTTTGGCTGATAGTGGATAACCAGTTGATCGTTTTCCAGCGCCTTACGCAGATTGGTGTCTAACCACAAATATTCAAAAACCCGCTGATTCATTTCCGGAGAGAAGACGCAAAACTGACCACGACCGCCTTCTTTTGCCGTGTACATGGCCGTATCCGCGTTACGGATGACGCTCTCGCCGTCCTGTCCATGCTGTGGTGCGAGAGAAATACCGATTGAACATCCGGTATAGACCTCTATTAGTCCAATGCGAAAAGGTTGACGCAGGCGCGTCAGAATACGTGATGCCGTAGCCTCCAGCGCGCCCTGGGACGTTTCGGTGGCAAGGACAATAAATTCATCACCGCCAAATCTTGCCAGTAGTTGGTTGTCGTCGAGGCAACTGAGGATTGCCAGCGATACACTCTGTAACAGCTGATCGCCAAACATATGCCCGTAGGCATCATTAACTTTTTTAAAGTTATCCAAATCGAGATATACAATCCCAACTTGCGTATCACCCGCGTTTTCGATGGCGTTGCTGATCAGCTCGTGAATTGCGTTGCGATTCGGTAAACCGGTGATGGAGTCGGTATTTGCCAGCACCCGTAGACGCTCCTGAGCGCGGCGCTCTTCAGTGATATCGGTACCGGAACAGATCAGAAATATTTCGTTCTTACCGCTACCGTTATGCACAAACTTATTGCGGAACAGAAACAGGCGCTGGCCTTTGCAGGTTTTAACCCAACGTTCGACCTCATAAGAATTACCATCGCGAAAAAACACCGCAATGTTGCGTCTTGAGGCTGCGGCTTCGCGCCGGCTCATAAATAGCGTGAAAACGCTTTGGCCAATCACTTCACGCTCTTTGAGACCGGTGTACTCTTCGCACAGGCGATTAAAGCGCTGGATGTTGCCCATACGGTCAAGAATGACAATGACGGCGTTAGCTTCAGAAACAACCTGCTCAGCGAAGGAGAGGCCGTGAGCCAGGTCGCGCGCGACGGAAGGGGTGTCATCCCAGGCGGATGCGCTACCGGCCCATTCGCGCTTATTGATTTTCCTGCCGACCAGATGGACGGGAATGTCGTCATCTTCAATGGGGAGTGTCATCAACAGGCTCGACGTAATCACAGTCATTTCACGAATGCGGTCGGCTTGCTCAACTGACAATTCGACGGTCTGATCGGCTGCTGACGCTTCGTCGATAGAGAAATGCAGGATGTTGCAATCCTCTGACAGGCGCCAGTAGGGGTTATGAGTGCCCACATAGCTATACAACGTAACCCGCTCCCGGACGTCTTTCATGATGTGTACTATCCCGCTTAAAGCGCATAGAGCCTCAAAAGTATAGGTAGCCATGATTCATACAGGGTGATTATGGCTGAACGTATTGTTTTATTTATATATTGATATGTAATCCAGAATCTAAAAAAAGCAAAGCTAGCGGAACTGAAAATAGTAAAAAAATAAATTAGACCGGATGAAAGAAGTGTAGTGCGTGGTGGAGATTTGGGAGAGAAAAGAAAACGACCTTTCACAAGAAGAGAAAGGCCGTTAGCTTCATCGATGTTACGCGGCTGGACGAGCGATAACGCTGCGGGTTTCCATCCGCACTTCAGCAATGGTGACATCAATCACATCTGTGACTTTGTAAACCACTTCACCTTTGATTTGTACGGTACCGCTTTCCTGGCTGCATACCAGTTCGTCACGAACAGCATGCAGGAACGGGGCTGGAATAAATGCGATTGCACCATTATCCACTAAACGCACTCGCATACCGCCGCGGCTGACGTCAATGATCTCGGCAGCGAAGCGGGCGTCGGTGCCGGCTTTGTCGCTCAGGAAGCGGGCGTATAACCAGTCACCCACATCGCGTTCGGCCATGCGGTTCAGGCGACGACGTTCGGCCATTTGCAGGGTCGTATCATCCTGCGGACGGGCAATCGTTTCGCCTTTGATGACCGCCTTAAGCAGACGGTGGTTGATCATGTCGCCATACTTACGAATAGGAGAGGTCCAGGTGGCATAGGCTTCCAGACCCAGCCCAAAGTGCGGGCCTGGCTCGGTGCTGATTTCAGCATACGACTGGAACCGGCGAATACGGCTATCGAGGAAACCGGAAGGCTGCGCATCCAGTTCGCGGCGCAGTTTGCAGAAGCCTTCCAGCGTCAGAACCTCTTCGGCATCTACGTGCATACCATGGGTTTTCAGCAGCGCAGCCAGCGCGTCGGCGTTTGCCGGATCAAATCCCATATGGACGTTATAAATACCGAAGCCCAGCGTGTCGCGAAGTACGCGTGCAGCACAAATATTTGCCGCAATCATTGACTCTTCCACGATACGGTTAGCGATGCGACGCGGTTCCGCCACAATATCCAGCACTTCGCCTTTCTCTCCGAGGACAAAACGGTAATCCGGACGATCTTTAAATACCAGCGCGTGGTTGTGCCGCCATTCACCACGGCTCAGACAAATACGATGCAGTAGACGGATTTGTTCAGCAATCGCGTCGTTTTCAGGCTGCCAGTCGCCGGTGCCTTCCAGCCAGTCTGAAACGTTATCATAGGCCAGCTTCGCTTTGGACTCGATAGTCGCTGCAAAGAAGGTGATGTTATCCTCAATCGTACCGTCGGCGGTAATGTTCATACGGCAAGCCAGAACCGGACGCACTTCGTTCGCGCGCAGAGAGCACAGATCGTCAGACAGCTCACGTGGCAGCATCGGGATATTGAACCCCGGAAGATAGTTGGTAAACGCACGAATTCTCGCCGTTTTATCCAGTTTGCTGCCTTCTGCAATCCAGGCGGTAGGATCGGCAATAGCGACGGTTAACTGTAGCTTGCCATCGGCCAGTTCTTCGGCATACAGTGCATCGTCCATATCTTCGGTGCTGGCGCTGTCGATGGTGACGAAATTGAGGGCAGTTAAGTCCTGACGCACCAGACCTTCGTCCAGCATTTCAGTCGCTATGCCGTCCGGGGCTTCTTTTTCGAGATTATGGCGCGCCAGCGTGACCCACCACGGAACAAAGTGATCGTCCGCAAAGGTGATAAATTGGGTTAATTCAGCGTAGAAGGTGCGATCGCCTTTCAGCGGATGGCGGCGCATTTCGGCCACGGCCCAGTCACCTTCTTTAAATTCATGTTCAACGCCACGGGCGGCGCGACAAGGGATCGCATCTTTCAGTAACGGATGGTCCGGCACAATGGACAGACGGTCATTTTTGCCCTGAATTTTACCCACGAAGCGCGTCAGGAAGGGTTCGATAAGTTCTTCCGGCTCAGCAGACTCGCGATCTTTTTCCGTATGGATCACCGCAACAATACGGTCGCCATGCATCACTTTTTTCATCTGCGGCGGTGGAATGAAATAGCTTTTTTGTGCATCGACTTCCAGGAAGCCAAAGCCTTTTTCCGTGGCTTTTACCACCCCTTCAGCACGCGGCGTCTGGGAATGTAGTTGCTGTTTAAGCTGCGCTAGCAGCGGGTTGTCCTGAAGCATAATTGTCTATTTTCGTGGCTAAAAGAGCGGCTGACAGTTTTACGCGATTCTGCCAGTTGCAGCAAGCGCTCTTTAAGTAAGTGGATCGGTTAATACGTCTCGCCCAGCGCGATTTTCAAGCGATTTAACCATCCGCATAATCCACTCCAGGCCAGCAGGTTAATCGCCTGTTCTGAAGAGATACCCTGATCGAACAACGGTGTTAACAGTGCGGCGCTAAAGCGGTCGGGCGCTCGGGTAAGCCATTGTACCGCCTGCAGGGTGACGCGCTCAACCGGATGTCGTTGTTCCCAGCGCTGCAATTCACGTTCGTCCTGACGAAGGACAGTGATGATGTCAGTTAATTCATGTGCGGTATGCGCGTGTTCATTAAAGCAGGCCACGCTGCCGTTGATGCGTGATGTCATCAGGGTCGTCAGAGAAAATGCCCGCGTCGGCATATCGCTGCGTTGTGTACTGGAAATCAGAGATCTGAGTAAATCTAATACGTCAGGTGAATGCGTTAGCAAGGGGATCAGCGCGTGCAGTTCGTTGGGATAACCTGCTATCGATTCAACGTAGGCATGCTGTTTTTCGCGCGCCAATGGCGCAGCGTGCCAGATTGAGTTTGTGGCGCTAAATGGCGAAGCGTGAGCGAATTGCTGTATATCCAGACCCGGTATTCGACGTACCGGGTGGGCGCACCAGGCCTGAAGTAATGCGACTACCCGCGCCTGAAAACCAACAAAGCCGATGATTTGATTCATCAGTATGTTATCGCAGGTGGTCAGCCCGACCGCATCAAGGTGCTGACGATCACGCTCGCCGATCACGGCAGGTGAACTGGCGAGCTGGCGCGCATATTGGGTGATTTGCGCCAGTCGGTGATTACTTTCACGAGACGAATCAGGACCCGGCAGCGGCGTTAAACGTGCGGCATAGTGATTACACAATCGCTGCACGCCATATACCTGAGCGACGGTCAGGGCGGTACTCATCCGTTCATAGGCGCTGAACGTATGCATCCGATCCAGTACGACATGAGCAGGGAAAAGAAGTTGGGCAAGTTTACGGGCAGGGGTTAACCAGGATTGAAAGGGTAAAAGTACGTCATGAGATATCGCCAGGTCCAGTAAAAAGCTGTCGTCAACATGAGCGGCCTCCGGCACCAGCGGCAGAACATCTTGCGGATACGTGCTGGATTGCGTCTCATGATACCAGTGGCTTTTGCCTACAATTCGGCGTTGTTCCATGGGCGTTCCTTGGTCTAAAAGTGGCGACCCGGACACGTCGTCATACACCTGCGCCGGATCGTTTGCGCTGCAATATCCTGACGTAAGCCGATGGGGGATGAAAGATTGTTACGTGATAATAAATATCGGAAAAGTATATATGGCGCAGGGCAGTGGCGGAGGCGGTGAAAATCATGGGCGACGGTAGGCCGCCCATAGAGGACTAAACGATTATTTCAGATCCAGCTCGTTCATCGCTGCAATGCTGAAGCCACCATCAACGTGAACGACTTCACCAGAGATACCGGCAGACAGATCGGAGCACAGGAATGCTGCGGAATTGCCCACATCTTCAATCGTCACGGTGCGGCGAATCGGCGTCACCGCTTCACAATGCGCCAGCATTTTACGGAAATCTTTAATGCCGGAAGCGGCAAGAGTACGGATTGGACCTGCGGAGATGGCGTTCACTCGTACACCTTCAGGACCCATTGCGTTAGCCATGTAACGGACGTTTGCCTCCAGAGAGGCTTTCGCCAGACCCATCACGTTGTAGTTAGGGATCGCGCGTTCTGCGCCCAGGTAGGATAGCGTCAGGAGCGCAGAGCCTGGGTTCAGCATAGAGCGGCAAGCTTTTGCCATCGCAACAAAGCTGTAAGCGCTGATGTCATGAGCAATTTTAAAACCTTCGCGGGTGACCGCATTCACATAGTCGCCATCCAACTGGTCAGCAGGCGCGAAACCGATGGAATGCACGAACCCGTCGAATTTCGGCCAGGACTGGCTCAGTTCAGCGAACATCGCATCAATGCTGGCGTCTTCGGCCACATCACATTGTAGTACGATGCTGGACCCCAGTTGAGCGGCAAATTCTTCCACACGGCCTTTTAGTTTGTCGTTCTGGTAGGTGAACGCCAGCTCAGCGCCTTCGCGATGCATGGCCTGAGCGATTCCCCAGGCAATGGACAATTTACTGGCAAGACCCGTCACCAGAATACGCTTACCGGAAAGAAAACCCATAGCTTTAATCCTTATGATCAGTGCTTCTTCGTAGCAATCAATGCGTGATGATTGCCATCTCAAAAACGCGCGAAATTGGTCTGAAATTATATCCTACTCATTGTTCCTTTTTGAATGGTTATCAACCCTAAATGACTCTTGCCATTCATTGCAAATGGCGAGGATATTACTTCCTCTGGTTGTGCCTTGCCCGACCCGTATTCCATTGAAGACAATGAGAAAATACAAGCCTTTAAAGGCATTAAAATGGTATTATTAAGGCGCTAGCTGATGTTAATAAACATAGCAAGGTAAGAACTTTCTTAAAACAAAAAACATGCATATATTCAGTTTGTTATGATATATTGTTTTTATCGATCAATATCGATACATTGATCGATATTATTGATTGATTGTGATTAAAAGTGCATTATCAGGAAGTTATGATCAATTGGAGTGGTCTTATGCACTATCATTTCATCGCGGAACCGATGAGAGACACAACAAATAAGTTGCTGGGTGTGGAGATGATCGCCCGGTTTGCTGCAGATACGGTTCGCCCATTGCATGCAGATATCATCGTTTCAGCGTGGGATAGCGAACAAAAGCGTAATTTCATGCTCAAGCAAATTCAGTTAATTGCCGAAAAGCGTGATTGGTTTGAGAGCAACAATCTGCTCTGTACCCTTCATCTTATTGATGAAATGGCGCTTCTGGCAATTGGTGATCCGGTCATCAAGTCGGCCCTACACGCAATGCCCTTTATTGCACTGGAACTGTCAGAGCGTTTTCTGTCGAGTACGATTTGCCTGAATAATCTGCTGATTAATTCACTCTGTGACGGCCCAAACGCGCTATGGCTGGGCGATCTCGGCTCCGGTATCGGCGGGGCAACTCCACTGGTTTGCGGTCATTTTGACGTGGTTAAATTGGATCGCGGTTTTTTCCTTGAGCAGGTAGAAAAGCCGATGTTTCCGGTGCTTATCAAAAATATCCGGGAATATTGCGATCGCGTCGCGGTGGAGGGAGTCGAAACATCACGACTTATCAATGACGTCAGCGCCGCAGGTGTCTGGGCGATACAGGGGAGCGTTTTTCCGTCAGTCGTGTTTAACGAGGTTGAGACTCTGCTCTTACCCGGTGTTTGTCACTGATGGCGTAATTGCCCTCCGGCTACGGAGGGCAGCGGCTTTATTAGCGATCTTTCCGCCAGGCGTCCGCGGTAAGCGCCTCGCCAAAATGCCCTGCAATCAGACGACGAGTCAGCTCATGTAGTGGGGAGGCCAGAACATCTGCGGTACTGCCGCGCTCAACAACTTCCCCCTGATGCATGACTAATACCTGATCGCTAATGTGCTTCATCATGCCGATATGTTGAGTCACATAGATATACGAAATCCCCTGTTTTTCCTGTAATTCCAGCATCAAATTGATGAGCTGCGAACGCATCGACATGTCGAGAGAGGCAAGGGCTTCGTCGGCGATAATCACTTTAGGTCGCAAAATGAGCGCGCGGGCAAGCCCCAGGCGCTGTTTTTGCCCCGGCGCTAACATATGCGGATAATAGCTCACATGGTCAGGCAGCAGGCCAACCATGCGCATCGTTTCAATAATCTGTTTGCGACGCTGTTCAGGTTCCAGGTCGGTGTTCAGACGCAGCGGGAAATCGAGGATCTGTGAAATACGCTGACGAGGGTTAAGCGATGTTGACGGATCCTGAAAAATCATGCGGATCCGCTGACTACGGAATGAGTAATCACCATACTTTAGCGGGTGATCGTCAATCAGCAGTTCACCGCTGGTGGGTTCAATCATGCCAGCTAACATCTTTGCCAGCGTGGACTTACCGGAACCATTCTCGCCAATGACGGCGAGCGTCTGACGTTCGCGCAGGGTAAAGCTGAGTGGTTTAACGGCCTCAACGGTCTGTCGGCGAAATAAACCCGTCCGGTAGCGAAAGGTTTTGCTCAGATTGCGAACTTCGAGCAGGGTTTCTACCATCTCACTCTCTCTCCATATTCAGCGGGAAATGACAGGCGTAGAGATGATTCTTTGCTCCGGTCAGTCGTGGGGTTTCAATACATTCACGTTGAGCATAAGGGCAGCGCGGCCCCAGACGGCAGCCGATGGGTAATTGTTCCAGCAATGGAATCGCTCCTGGCATGGTATTCAAACGACTTTTATGCGGCATGGCGCTACCAAAATCAGGAATGGCGCGGATCAACGCCTGCGTATAAGGATGATGTGGAATCGTCACCAGATCTTTACTGGGCGCGGTTTCCACCGTTTGTCCGCAGTACATTACGTTGATTTTGTCTGCCCACTGGCTGAGCATTTGCAGGTCATGGCTGATCAACAAAATGGTGGTATTGCTATTTTGGTTCAGCCGGGTCAGCAGGCGAAATATTTGCGCCTGGGTCGTTGGCTCCATCGCGTTCGTCGGCTCATCAGCAATCAGCAAGCGCGGCTGATTAGCCAGTGCGATAGCGATCATTACCTTCTGACACTCGCCGTCGGTCAGTTCATACGGGAAGCTGCGCATGGCATCTTTATGGTCTTTTATCCCGACGCGGTGCAAAAGCTCAATCGCCCGGCGTTTACGCCAGCCGATGCGCTGCCACCAGCGGCCCTTGTAGGTCCAGGCTGGAATATTTTGCATCAGCTGTCGTCCAATACGCTCGGACGGATCAAGGCACGATTGCGGTTCCTGAAAGATCATGGAAACGTTATGACCGACCAGCTTGCGTCGTTCACGCGCGGAAAGGCGCAGGAGATCGATATCATCAAAGCGCATACGGTCAGCGGTTACGCGCCAGTTATCTTTAGCGACGCCGCAAATGGCCTTGGCGATCAGGCTCTTGCCGGAGCCGGACTCGCCAACCAGTCCGCGGATTTCACCCTCATTGAGGGTCATGCTGACGCGGTCAACTGCTTTTACCCAGTCGTCACCGGTTCTGAATTCAATGGTCAGGTTGCGGATATCGAGTAATGGCATTATTCCACCCCCGCAATAATTGCGCGGCGCACGCCATCACCCAGCAGGTTAACCAACAGCACGCTTATCATGATCGCCGCCCCTGGCAGCATGACAGTCCACGGTGCGACATAAATCAGCTCCAGCGCGTCGCCGAGCATGGCTCCCCATTCCGGTGATGGCAACTGCGCGCCAAGGTCGAGAAAACCCAGCGCGGCGATATCCAGGATCGCCATCGACAGCGCACGGGTGATTTCAGTGATAAGCCCGGCGGTAATATTGGGCAGAACAGCGAACCACAGGATATTGAGCGTGGTTGCGCCATCAAGGCGAGCGGCGATGACATATTCTTTTTCCAGCTCGTCATGCACCATGCTGTAGACGGAGCGAACCATCCGCGGTAACAGCGCCAACCAGACGGCAAACATCGCGTGAGTCAGATGCGGCCCGGCAAAGGCCACCACAATAATCGCCAGCAACAGCGAAGGAATCGACAGCAGGGTGTCCAGAATGTGATTCAGCACCGCGGAACGCAAACCGTGTGTTGCCCCGGCAACCACGCCAAGCAATAAACCACACAGCGTGGCGGCAAGGGTGACGACAAACGCGCCGCCCACGGTCGGGGCAGCTCCGCTGAGCAGGCGGCTTAAAACATCACGCCCCAGGTCATCAGTCCCGAGGAAGAAAGAGACTTCGCCATAGCGCGACCATGATGGCGGTAAAAGCTGATAGCCGAGAAACTGTTGGTCGATGCCGTAAGGCGCGAACCAACCACCAAAAATACACAGAATCGCCAGTCCCGCACAACCATACAGGCCGATCATTGCGGTTGCATCGCCGTAAAAATTGCGCCATGCGGTGCGCAGCGTACCAGGCGGGCGCTTTTCGCTGTAGACGCTATCGTAAGGCATACCATTCCTTATGTTTCAGAGGGTTAGCCATAGCACCCAAAATATCAGAGATGACGTTAACAATGATAACCAATGAGCCTATTACCATCACACCCGCCGAAATCGCCGCGTAATCTTGCTGGCGAATCGCGTTAATCAGCCAACGGCCAAGACCTGGCCAGCTAAAGACCATCTCGGTGATCATCGCCAGCGTCAGCATGGTGGAAAACTGCAAACCCAGGCGCGGGATAACCGGTGGAAGCGCGTTGTGCAGTACGTGACGGCGTAAAATCGTTAACCGTGACAGACCACGAGTAGCCGCCGCTTTAACATAGTTTTGATCAAAGACCTCAATGGTGCTGATACGCATCAGACGAATAACTTCCGTCGTCGGTGCCACGGAGAGCGTTAATACCGGAAGCACCATATGGCGGATCGCACTAACCAGCATTTCGTCGCGCCAGGGCGAGTCGGTGATCCACGCATCAATAATGGCAAACCCGGTAACGGGCTTAACTTCGTAGAGCAGATCAAAACGCCCCGAAACGGGCAGCCAGCCGAGGGTTAGTGAGAAGAGCAACGTCAGCAGCAGCGCCAGCCAAAAAACCGGAATAGAAAAGCCCATCAGAGCCAATGCGCTGATGCAACGATCCTGCCATTTATTACGTGTAATGCCCGCCAACATGCCGATGGGGATCCCGACCATTAGTGCAAAACCAAAAGCCAGAATGCACAGTTCCATCGTCGCCGGGAACACCTCTTTCAGTTGTTCTGAGATCAACTGACCGTTAATACTGGACACACCAAAATCCCAGTGAATCAGGCCATTGAACCAGAATACCCAGGCGTTCCACAGCGATGCGCCCTGTAACGGCGCATGAGGTGTGAAGTAGCTCAGGCTGAACCCAATAAAAGTCAGGAAGAACAGGGTGACCAGCAGTAATAAAAATCGGCGCAGGGTGAAGATAATCATGGTTTTTTCACCTCTTCAGCCTTTTCCCTGGAAACCCCGGCAAAAGAAGCGTTGCCGAATGGACTGAGCACCAGCCCTTTGATGTCATAGCGGTAAGCCTGCAAACGGAGCGAAGAGGCCAGCGGCAGGATCGGCAACTCGCGTGCGAGAATATTTTGTGCTTCGTCGTAGGCATCAATCCGCGAGGAGAGTTGTTGCGAAGAGAGGGCTTTGCGCAAAATGCTGTCAAACTCCGGATTGCACCAGTGGGCAAAGTTGGTCTGTGAGTTAATTGCGGCACAACTGAGCATCGGTCGGAAAAAACTGTCAGGATCGTTACTGTCAGTTGCCCAACCGGACAACGTCAGATCATGATTCATATCCATTAATCGCGCCTCCTGAAAACGACCCTCTACCGGGATGATCTTCACTTTCACACCCACCTGAGCCATATCAGCCTGAATCAGCTCCGCGGTTTTCAGGGGACTGGGGTTCCAGGCCTGAGAGCTGGTGGGGACCCAGAGTTGTAACGTCAGGTTTTCCAACCCCAGCGCTTTTAGCTGCTCGCGCGATTTTTCCGGATTGTACTCGGTAATTTTAGCTTCGTTGTCATAAGCCCACGAGGCGCGAGGCAAAATAGATGCCGCGGTTTCCGCCGTACCGTAGTAAATAGATTGCATTAACCGTTGGTTGTTAATAGCCAGCGCTAACGCATGTCGTACGGCAGGATTGTTCAACGGCGGTTTATCCGTGTTGAACGCCAGATAGGCGATATTCATCCCCGGACGCAGCGTCAGACGCAGTCGAGGATCATCACGCAATATGCTGAGCTGGCTGGCAGCGGGCCAGGCCAGGACGTCGCACTCGCCGGTCAGTAATTTCGATAAACGTCCGGTTCCGCCAGAGCCGAGATCCACCACGACCTGAGGCATCAAGGGGGTACCACGCCAGAATTTTTCATGCCGTTGCAGGCGAATATATTGGCCTGCACGATTTTCTGAAAGTTGGTACGGGCCGGTACCGACGGGTTGTCTGTCGAGTAATTCCTGGCGATCCTGTTTTGCTAATTTGGCGGCATATTCGGCCGACATCACAGAGGCATAATGTGTGGCAAGGTGCCATAAGAAGGAGGCGTCGGGTTGATTTAAGCGAAATTCAACGGTGTTGTTGTCCAGCTTGCGCACGCTTTGGACGTTATCGGCGAACTGCAGGCTGTCAAAATAAGGAAAACTGCTGCCATTGACATTGTGCCACGGATGCTGGCGATCAAAGATGCGCTCGAATGTAAATACCACATCGTCCGCATTCAGTTTGCGGGTGGGCGTGAACCAGGCTGTCTTTTGAAACGGAACATCGCGACGTAAATGAAAGCGGTAGGTTGCGCCGTTATCCATGACTTCCCAGCTTTCAGCCAGTTCTGGCACCAGGCGATAGGTATAGGGATCGACATCAAGTAGTCGGTCATACAATTGGGCCGCTAATGTGTCTACGATGAGACCGCTGCTCGCTTTTTGTGGATTGAACGTATTGACCTGCCCACTAACGCAATAGACAAAGCCACTGTCACGAATATCAGCGTACGGGGCCTGCTCAGGCGCAGCTACAGCCTGACCACTCAGAAATCCAGCCATCACGATCAGAGATGATAAAACCAGGCGCATAATTTTAAAGGGTTATATATAAAGAAGCTATCTTACTAATACTTAATGACATTTGCCATTACCGTTTGTGTTTGGGGCTGCAGGGATGATGACCGCGAATTCAACATCGTCAGTTGGTCAAAATTCATACCTGCTATCCACTTTGCATATACTCTATTAGCTATCTTAGCATTTTCATGGCCCCTCTGACTCGCTTAAACGCCGGATTCACTGGGAGAGAGATTATGTGAGGTGTCTGACGGGAAAAATGAATCTGTTGAATGGAAGGGGGGCGTCCAGAGAATCAGCGGAAAAGTAACAAGAATGAGGCCGGGAAGAGTGAATATCTTCCCGGATGTCGAATTACTTCTGGATTTTATTAACGCGTACCACCGGCGGTTGCATTTTAGCGTCAAGGCTACCGTTAATCCTGATCATTTGATCGGGTTTTACCGTTCGGCCATCAAAGACGGCAAGTGGGATTAGCGTATTGATAGTGCCGGTTTTGTCCCGGAAGATAAACTTATCTCCTCCTTGAGCCTCAATGAGATTACCTCGTAAAGAGATGGTCGCACCGTCATGCATGGTTTTAGCTTGTTGGACGGTCATGATTCTTGCATCTTCAGTGCCACGATACCCTTCATCCAGTGCGTGCGCAGGTGGCGGGGCGGTATCTTTTTTCAATCCGCCATTATCATCGGCAAACGCTGTGGGCAATAAAAAACAACACAGTAAGGGGGCGAGAGATATTTTCATAGAGCCTCCATTGAAATCGATTTGACTTATTAAGTTTGGTTGCTATTTATTAATCTGGCGAGTGGGATAAGTCTCAAATGATAATTTTTCAATAAAACAAAGGATTGGTTCGATATAAGCGAGGCGGTGAGATGAACAGAAAAAAAGCCCATTTGCAAGGCGTAAAAGAGAGTCAACGTTTTCTGAATTTTGAATCTGGCTTTCACAAGATTGGTTTTATCTGTTTGCTCTGCATTGTTTTATTTGCTATGGCGGGATCGTTTTCCGGGGGATATTTAAGTGAGGTGACGAGAAAAAACAGCTTAAAGACAACAGAGTTACAATACGAAAGGTTTGGGCGTTTGCAAACGGAATTTAAAATTAAAATTTCTGCACAAAAGCATGATTCTGTGAACAAGACGTTGCGCATTGGCGGCGATTTCAACAAATTTTATGAGATGGAAAATATTTGGCCGCAGCCAGACAGCATGTACAGCAAGGGTAACGATCTTTACCTCGCCTACAATGATTCTGAAGCAACGCAGGACTTTACTATCTGGCTGCGGGTTATGCCCGTGAAACCAGGAAGTGTAATGAGTTTTCTCCAGTTAAATGGCGAACCTGAAATCCGCTTCAGACAATTTATTTATCCCTAGGAGGTGAGTATGGAGATGGTCTTCCGGGCATTAGCCATTTACCTTATTTTGCTGGTGGTTTTCAAAATAGCCGGTCGCCGGGCATTGTTACAAATGACCAGCTTCGATCTGATTTTATTATTGATTATCAGTGAAGCAACGCAGCAAGCCTTGTTGGGAAATGATTTTTCGATAACCGGCGCCATGAGCACGATTGTCACACTGGTTACTATTGATATTCTGTTCGGTTTCATTAAAAAAAAGGTGGGTGGGGCTGAATCCGTGCTGGATGGTTCCCCGGTTATCCTGCTAGATCACGGGATCCCTTTATTGGATAAAATGAAGAAAGTGGATGTCTCCCTTGACGATATATTAGTCGCTGCCCGACAAAATCAGGGGATTACCGAATCAAGTAAAATTAAGTATGCCATTCTGGAACGCAACGGACATATTTCTGTTATTCCTGAAGAGAATTAGCGAGGCGGTAATGAATACGGAGAACAATGACGCAAAAACAGTCTGAACTGACGAAACGGGTCGCAAACACGCTTGTTGGTAGCGATTTAACGTTGACTACCGCAGAATCCTGTACAGGAGGAAAGCTGGCCGCCGCGCTTTGTGCACAGGCGGATACCGCAGAATTTTATGATATTGGTGTTATTACCTTTAGCGATCGTGCCAAGCAGAAAATGCTTGGCGTGCGGGCCAGTACGCTGGAAAAATATAGCGCCGTTAGTGAACAAACGGTTAGTGAGATGTCTGTAGGGATACGTGAGCGAGCCGGAACCGATATCAGCATAGCCATTAGTGGATATGCGGGGCCGGAGGGTGGGGAGGATGGTACTCCCGCAGGAACGGTGTGGTTTGCGTGGAATTTCCGCGGGCAGATAATAACAAAACGGGAGTATTTTTCCGGGGATTGCCAGGACGTCATTGAAAAGGCGGTGCGTTTTAGCCTGGCGGTATTGATTGAAGAAGTTTCCGCCTGGAAGAACAAATAAATAAACCAGGAAATATCCGAGGAAATATCTTCACGCTATGTGAAGTTGTCATCGTGAGAACCAGGTTAATATTAGGCAAAAATTAAGTGTTGGGTAAATTATAAAGGTCATGTCATTCATTTTGTTCTACGCTTATTAGTCTTTGCGATGAATGATGACTCATGAGAGGTGATTGAATGACTGACCTAAATAAAGGAAAACAGACCACCAATAAAACTAATTCAGAGCGTTTTCCTCAGCCGCCTTTTCCACATCAAAAACAACCTTTTCCGGGACTCGCCGGAAAAATGCAACCGCGTCCCGATCATGGCGAAGAAAGCTATCAGGGAAGCGGCAGGTTAAATGGTCGCAAGGTATTAATTACCGGTGGTGATTCAGGTATTGGGCGTGCTGTTGCCATTGCATATGCCCGCGAAGGCGCCGATGTCGCGATTAATTATTTACCTGAAGAAGAGGACGATGCGCGTGAGGTTGTCGAATTGATAAAAAAAGCTGGGAGAAAAGTTGCGGCGATTCCCGGTGATATTCGTGACGAAACTTTTTGTAACCATCTGGTAAAACAGGCGGTAGACGCCCTGGGAGGGTTGGATATCCTGGTGAATAACGCCGGTCGTCAGCAATTTTGTGAATCGATCGAAGAACTCACCACAGAAGAATTTGATGCGACATTCAAGACCAATGTCTACGCCATGTTTTGGATCACCAAGGCGGCTATTCCCCATTTCTCGCGAGATAGCGTGATTATTAACACCTCGTCGGTACAGGCTTATGAGCCAAGTGAGATCCTGCTTGATTATGCTCAGACCAAGGCGGCGATAGTGGCATTTACTAAATCGCTGGCTAAACAACTGGCCCCCAAAGGGATCCGTGTAAATGCTGTCGCGCCTGGGCCGTACTGGACGGTATTGCAGTGTTGCGGTGGCCAACCACAGGAAAAAATTGAGAAATTTGGCGCCAATGCGCCACTCGGTCGTCCAGGCCAACCGGTAGAAATTGCTCCGCTGTATGTCACTTTAGCGGCTGAAGAGAATAGCTATACATCCGGTCAGGTATGGTGTTCTGACGGGGGGACCGGAACCCTCTGACGTCTATGTTCGCTGAGTCGAAACGTCTGCTGGGGAAAACCAGCGCGGACAATACTGTATAAGGGCAGGGGGCGGCATGTACCGCTCCCTGAATATTAACCAATGACAGCGATGCCAAGACGTTCCAGGATCAACGATGCCTGGTAGCTGTCCAGTTTAACGCCTTGCAAATCAACACCCCGGACATCGAGATCGCCCAGTTCTGAATTGGTCAAATCACAGTGCGTAAAGTTTGCTGCCCGCCAGTCGAACGATGAAAACTCGCCGCCAGAGAGGTCCGATCCACTGAACGTTGCGCCAAGTACTTGAGTACCCATCCAGCGGTTTTCCCACAGCTCGCACTTTTCCAGTACGACTTTTGAAAAGTTGGCGTAGCTTAAGTTGGTATTGGTGATATAGGCGCTACAAAACCAGGTGAGTGTGGTAATCATATTCATAAAGCTTGCGCCGCGAAAATCTGAACCTTGTGCACGGCAGTGGCGAATTTCGATTCCCAGCGCACTCACATTTCTGAAATCCGCCATGGAGAGATCGCAACTTTTGAAAATGGCATCTTTCAGGATAGCGCGGCTAAAATTACACCCTTTCTGGCTCTCTCGATCATAAAATTGGCAGCCAATAAACTCAGTACCGCTAAGGTCGGCACCCGAAAAATCACAGTTGAAAAATGTGCTATTTTCGACTTTCTCACCGGTGAACCAGTTTCTGTCAATTTTTTCGCCAACTAACGCCAGAGTCATCATGATTAACCTGTTTTTTTATACAGTGATTGCAACATGGTAAACTGTTTTGACCCTCGCGTCCAACGTCTGCTCCTGTACGCTAAATTTGGTGTTTCTTGAGTAACGCACGGAGCTGATGGTAGGTCAGACCTAATAATTCAGCGGCTTTTTTCTGATTAAATTTCGCTTGCTGTAAGCTGGTTTGCAAAAATTCCTTCTCCTGCTGCTGTTGGAATTCACGCAGATCCAGCGGTAAGGCTACTGATGTGTGTCTGGTTTCTTGCACCAGCGGCGGTGTGGTGTGACGCCTGAACGGGTCAATCACAATCTCATTCAGCGGGTAATCGCTGGTCCCGTGTCGGTAAACTGAACGCTCCACGACGTTTTTCAGCTCACGAATATTGCCCGGCCAACGGTAGTGGAGGAGCGTTTCTTTGGCCTCGTCGGTGAACCCTGGAAACAACGGTAACCCGATCTCACGGCACATCTGAATGGCAAAATGTTCAGCCATTAACATGATATCGCTTTGACGTTCGCGTAACGGTGGGAGTTGCACCACATCAAAAGCCAGACGATCCAGCAGGTCGGCGCGGAACGTGCCTTCACTCACCATGCGCGGCAGGTCGGCATTGGTTGCACAAACCAGTCGTACGTTGACCTGCAGCGGCTGGCTACCGCCTACGCGTTCCAGCTCTCCGTACTCAATAACGCGCAGCAGTTTTTCCTGTACCAGCATCGGGGCGGTCGCCAGTTCATCAAGAAACAGCGTGCCGCCATCGGCGCGCTCGAAACGACCCGGATGACGTTTCTGTGCGCCAGTAAAGGCGCCAGCTTCGTGACCGAAGAGTTCAGAATCGAGTAAATTTTCGTTGAGCGCCGCGCAGTTAAGTGAAATAAACGGGCCTTGCCAGCGGGTGGAGAGATAGTGCAGGCGGTTGGCGATAAGCTCTTTCCCCGTACCGCGTTCCCCAATGACCAGCACAGGTTTATCCAGCGGCGCGAGATGAGAAACCTGCTCCAGAACTTCAATAAAGCTGTTCGCTTCGCCCAGAAGATTATCTTTGTATCCTGCCATGATGAAATTCACCATTTTTTAGTGTTATTCACCAATTTACCCTATTTATCCCGGCAGGTAAAATTGGATATTTTCAAATAATTCAATGAATTAAAAAGTTGGCATGCGAAGTGCATTAGAACAGCAGCAGGGCATTGCCCGATATCAGAACAGTAAGTGAGGATTACATTATGGGTATTTTTTCTCGTTTTGCCGACATCGTGAACGCCAACATTAATGCGTTGCTGGAAAAGGCTGAAGA
Organism: Citrobacter sp. wls615; assembly: GCF_005281355.1. NCBI lineage: Bacteria > Pseudomonadati > Pseudomonadota > Gammaproteobacteria > Enterobacterales > Enterobacteriaceae > Citrobacter > Citrobacter sp. wls615. Next base: position 103,361 of record NZ_SZXM01000020.1, read on the forward strand.
TCCGCAGAAGCTGGTGCGGTTGATGATCCAGGAAATGGAAGACACGCTGGTTGAGGTGCGCTCCAACTCCGCACGCGCTCTGGCAGAAAAGAAACAGTTATCGCGTCGTATCGAACAGGCCAGCGCCCAACAGGCAGAGTGGCAGGAAAAAGCAGAGCTGGCGCTGCGTAAAGAAAAAGAAGATTTGGCGCGTTCTGCGTTAATCGAAAAACAGAAACTGACTGATCTGATTGCCTCGCTGGAGCATGAGGTGACGCTGGTTGACGATACGCTGGCGCGTATGAAAAAAGAGATCGGTGAGCTGGAAAACAAACTTAGTGAAACCCGTGCTCGTCAGCAGGCGTTGATGCTGCGCCATCAGGCGGCGAGTTCTTCCCGTGATGTTCGTCGTCAACTGGACAGCGGCAAACTGGATGAAGCGATGGCGCGCTTTGAATCTTTTGAGCGCCGTATCGATCAGATGGAAGCTGAAGCTGAAAGCCATAACTTCGGTAAGCAGAAGTCTCTGGATCAGCAATTTGCTGACCTGAAAGCAGATGATGAAATCAGCGAGCAGTTGGCGCAATTGAAAGCCAAAATGCAGCAAGACAAGCAATAATAATATCTGGCGGTGCCCGAACGCGCCGCCGCTCATCACCTGTAAGGAGTACTCATGAGCGCGCTATTTCTGGCCATCCCGTTAACCATCTTTGTGCTTTTCGTCTTACCGATTTGGCTCTGGCTGCATTACAGCAATCGTTCCAGTCGCGGCGAGCTGGCGCAAAGTGAACAACAGCGTCTGATAGAACTTAACCAGGACGCACAGCGGATGCGTGAGCGCATTCAAGCGCTGGAAGACATCCTTGATGCTGAACATCCAAACTGGAGGGACCGCTAATGGGGGGCGTTAATCTGAATAAAAAACTGTGGCGTATACCGCAGCAGGGCATGGTGAAAGGGGTTTGCGCGGGTATTGCGCATTATCTCGATGTTCCTGTGAAACTGGTGCGGATCCTGGTGGTACTGTCCATCTTTTTTGGTCTGGCCTTTTTCACCTTTGTCGCCTACATCGTACTGACGTTTGTGTTGGATCCGATGCCGGACAACGTGGTTTCCGGAGATCAGCAGCCATCAAGCGGTGAGTTGTTGGATGCTGTCGATCGTGAGCTGGCCGCAAGTGAAAAGCGTTTGCGTGAGATGGAGCGTTATGTGACGTCTGATACCTTCACATTACGCAGCCGCTTCCGCCAATTGTGAGGTTAGAAATGAATAATCGCTGGCAACGTGTCGGGCAAAGGGTTAAGCCGGGCTTTAAAATAGCAGGTAAGCTGGTGCTACTGACTGCGCTGCGCTATGGCCCGGCTGGGGTAGCAGGGTGGGCGGTGAAGTCCGTGGCCCGACGTCCGCTAAAAATGTTGCTGGCGTTAGTACTGGAACCTTTGTTGAGCCGGGCAGCGACAAAATTGTCGAAACGCTATTCAGGTAATCAACCCTGATATCTGAAACAACAAAAGCAAGCAACAATTAGTCAACATTCCCTCAGTTAATTTGCGGCAGCTCACAAATACGATTTTTTGGCTGCCAAAATTCTTTTATAACCCCCCTCCAGGTCACCTCAGCTGATTGACAGCTTATTTCCGGCAGAGTAGTCTCTTGCGTCATGGGACCGCTACCACGAGAAATGAAGGTGAACCAAAAAATCCAAAAATGTCTGAGTGAAGTCTATGGCGACACATTTTCTTCACTTCACTATGAAGCGCTGGTTGCGCGTTTAGAAAAAGCACAAAAATTAATTAAAAAAAACCGTAAAGCGCATTGGGATGAGGGCGATGTTGTTCTGATCACTTACGCCGATCAATTTTACGCGGAAGATAAAAAACCGCTGCCAACGTTTAATCAGTTTTATCATGAATGGCTTAAGTCGATATTTTCTCATGTGCACCTGTTGCCATTTTATCCGTGGTCATCGGATGATGGTTTTTCAGTAATTAATTACTATCAGGTTGCCGAAGAAACCGGTGACTGGAATGATATTAAGCAATTAGCTGAATCCAGTCGACTGATGTTTGATTTTGTTTGTAACCATATGTCAGCTAAAAGCGAATGGTTTAATAACTATTTGCAACAGCTTGACGGTTATGAAGATTTCTTTATTGCGATGGATCCTGATACGGACCTGAGCAACGTCACGCGCCCGCGCGCATTACCGTTACTGACCCCGTTTACGCTGAAAGATAATACAGTGCGTCATCTCTGGACGACGTTCAGCGACGACCAGATCGATCTCAACTATGCCAATCCATTAGTATTACTGGCGATGATCGATGTACTACTGAGTTACCTGGAGCAGGGCGCTGATTATGTCCGCCTGGATGCGGTTGGTTTTATGTGGAAAGAGCCAGGGACAACCTGTATTCACCTGGAAAAAACGCATCAGCTTATCAAACTGTTCCGCGCTATTGCTGACTGCGCGGCACCGGGTACAGCGATCATTACTGAAACGAACGTTCCGCATAAGGATAACATTTCCTATTACGGTAATGGCCGCGATGAGGCTCACATGGTGTACCAGTTCTCGCTGCCGCCGCTGGTGCTGCATGCGGTACAACGCCAGGATACAACGACATTGTGTCAGTGGGCGCAATCACTGGAACTGCCATCGACTGAGACCACATGGTTTAATTTCCTCGCATCGCATGACGGAATTGGCCTCAACCCGTTACGGGGCCTGTTACCTGAAGATGAAATCATGCGACTGGTGACGGAATTACAACAAGATGGCGCCTTGGTTAACTGGAAGAATAATCCTGATGGTAGTCGAAGTCCGTATGAAATTAACGTCACGTATATGGATGCGTTAACGCCGGGTAATAGCAGTAATACTGAAAGATTTGCCCGCTTTATTCTCGCCCATGCCATTTTGCTGAGTTTTCCAGGCGTACCGGCGATTTACATTCAAAGTATCCTCGGGTCACGTAATGACTATAAAGGTGTGGAGGAACTGGGTTATAACCGGGCGATCAACCGTAAAAAATATCATATCAAACAAATAGAAACGGAACTGGCTGATGAAACCTGTTTGCGTCACGCCGTTTATCATGAGTTATCCCGATTGATTGTTCTACGACGTAATAACAAAGCATTCCATCCTGATAGTGATTTTAAGATTAACAGTGTTACACCGGCCGTTATGCAAATTAAGCGTACGGCAGAGACAGGCGAAGAAATTACCGGTTTATTTAATGTCAGCGGTCAGACGCAACCCATTAATATTGATATTGAAAATGGATTTGATTTGATTAGCGAAGAAAGTATTTCGGGTAAGGAATTAACACTACACGCCTGGCAGGTTATGTGGGTTAAGAAATAAAAAGGAACATTTCATGCTTAAAGCTAAAATTGTGCTGATTTCAGCACTGGTGTCCTGCGCCCTGGTTTCTGGGTGTAAGGATGATAAAAAATCCTCTGTCGCAATTGAATTTATGCACTCTTCTGTAGAGCAGGAGCGGCAGGCGGTTATTGCCAAACTGATTGAGCGCTTTGAAAAAGAGAACCCCGGTATCAGCGTCAAACAGGTTCCTGTTGAAGAGGATGCTTACAACACCAAAGTGATTACCCTCGCGCGTAGCGGTTCACTTCCGGAAGTTATTGAAACCAGCCATGACTACGCGAAAGTCATGGACAAAGAATCGCTTATCGATCGTAAAGCGGTGGCGCAGGTCATTAACGGTGTAGGTGAAGACGCGTTTTATGATGGCGTACTGCGTATTGTACGCACCGAAGATGGCTCTGCATGGACCGGGGTTCCGGTCAGCGCCTGGATTGGCGGGGTCTGGTATCGCAAAGATGTACTGGCAAAAGCAGGCCTTGAAGAACCGAAAGACTGGCAGCAATTGCTCGACGTGGCGCAAAAGCTAAACAATCCTGCCAGCAAAAAATATGGTATTGCGCTCCCTACGGCGGAAAGCGTATTGACCGAACAGTCCTTCTCCCAGTTCGCGCTTTCTAACCAGGCTAACGTTTTCGATGCGCAGGGAAAGATAACCCTTGATACGCCAGAGATGGCGCAGGCGCTGGAATACTATCGCTCGCTTGCGGCAAACACGATGCCGGGTTCTAACGACATCATGGAGGTCAAAGACGCTTTCATGAACGGCACTGCACCAATGGCTATTTATTCCACCTATATCCTCCCGGCGGTGATTAAGGAGGGGGATCCTCAAAATGTTGGCTTTATGGTACCGACGGAAAAAACCTCTGCTGTATATGGCATGTTGACGTCGCTGACCATAACCGCAGGACAAAAAACCGAAGAGACAGAAGCCGCAGAAAAATTTGTCACCTTTATGGAGCAGGCCGACAACATTGCTGACTGGGTAATGATGTCCCCAGGTGCCGCGCTCCCGGTTAATAAAGCGGTGGTGAACACCTCAACGTGGAAAGATAACGCCGTCATTAAAGCGCTGGGTGAGTTACCCAATCAGCTGATTGCCGAACTGCCGAATATTCAGGTCTTCGGCGCAGTCGGCGATAAGAACTTTACCCGCATGGGTGACGTTACGGGTTCCGGCGTCATAAGCACCATGGTGCACAACGTCACGGTAGGAAAAGCTGACCTTTCAACGACGATGAAGGCCAGCCAGACCAAACTGGATGACCTTGTTGAACAGCGCTAATGGGGAAATGGAAAGCCGTGATGAATAAGTTCTTTTCAGGTCGATCGGATATGCCATTTGCCATGCTGCTGCTGGCGCCCAGCTTACTCTTGTTGGGGGGGTTAGTTGCATGGCCGATGATATCTAACATCGAAATCAGCTTTATGCGTCTGCCGCTCAATCCGCAAATTGAGTCAACATTTGTCGGCCTGAGTAACTATATCCGTATCTTAACCGATCCCGGATTCTGGCATTCGCTGTGGATGACGGTCTGGTATACCGCGCTGGTTGTTGCCGGGAGCACGGTGCTGGGGCTGGGAGTGGCGATGTTTTTTAACCGTGAGTTTCGTCTGCGGAAAACGGCGCGCTCACTGGTGATCCTCTCTTACGTAACGCCATCTATTTCGCTGGTGTTTGCCTGGAAATACATGTTCAACAACGGCTACGGCATTGTGAACTATCTCGGCGTGGATCTGCTGCATCTGTTTGAGCAGGCGCCGTTATGGTTCGACAATCCAGGCAGCAGCTTCGCACTGGTCGTGCTGTTCGCCATCTGGCGCTACTTTCCGTATGCCTTTATCTCGTTTCTGGCGATTTTACAGACTATTGATAAATCGCTGTATGAAGCGGCGGAAATGGATGGCGCGAACGCCTGGCAACGGTTTCGTATCGTCACGCTGCCAGCGATCATGCCGGTGCTGGCGACCGTAGTCACGCTGCGTACGATCTGGATGTTCTATATGTTCGCCGATGTTTATCTGCTGACCACTAAAGTCGATATTCTCGGGGTCTATCTCTATAAAACAGCGTTTGCATTTAATGACTTAGGCAAAGCGGCCGCTATTTCTGTCGTCCTCTTCGTCATCATTTTCGCTGTTATCCTGCTGACCAGAAAACGGGTGAACCTCAATGGCAACAAATAAACGCACGCTTGGCCGCATCGGCTTTTACTGTGGATTAATTGTCTTCCTGGGCATCACGTTATTTCCGTTTTTTGTGATGCTGATGACCTCATTCAAAAGCGCAAAAGAGGCGATCTCGCTGCATCCCACGCTGTTACCTCAGCAATGGACGCTGGAACATTACATCGACATTTTTAACCCGATGATCTTCCCATTTGTTGACTACTTCCGTAATAGCCTGGTGGTATCGGTCACGTCATCGGTGGTGGCGGTGTTTCTCGGCGTGCTTGGGGCGTATGCGCTTTCCCGTCTGCGTTTTAAGGGACGGATGACCATCAATGCCAGTTTTTACACGGTGTACATGTTTTCGGGGATTTTGCTGGTAGTGCCGCTTTTCAAAATCATTACGGCCCTCGGCATTTATGATACCGAAATGGCGTTGATTATCACCATGGTGACCCAAACGCTGCCGACAGCCGTGTTTATGCTGAAAAGCTACTTCGACACCATTCCGGATGAGATAGAAGAGGCCGCGATGATGGATGGATTAAATCGTCTGCAAATTATCTTTCGCATCACCGTGCCGTTGGCCATGTCCGGTCTGGTTTCAGTCTTTGTGTACTGCTTTATGGTTGCGTGGAATGACTATCTGTTCGCCTCGATTTTCCTCTCCAGCGCCAGCAATTTCACATTACCGGTCGGTCTGAACGCGCTGTTCAGTACGCCTGACTATATCTGGGGACGCATGATGGCCGCATCGTTAGTCACCGCATTGCCGGTGGTCATTATGTATGCGCTTTCCGAACGTTTTATTAAGAGTGGTTTGACCGCAGGCGGCGTGAAAGGCTAAGCGGCCAGTTTAATTAAGGAGTTGTAAATGAAGAAGTTAGTTGCCACCGAACCGCGTGTTGCAGCGCTGGTTGAATATGAAGACAGAACAGTTTCCGCCAACGAAGTGAAAGTCCGCGTACGTTTTGGCGCACCGAAACATGGCACCGAAGTGGTCGATTTTCGCGCTGCCAGTCCGTTTATTGATGAAGATTTTAACGGCGAATGGCAAATGTTTATGCCGCGTCCGAAAGGGGCGCCGCGCGGAATTGAGTTCGGTAAGTTCCAGCTTGGCAACATGGTGGTGGGCGATGTCATTGAGTGTGGTAGCGATGTGACCGATTACGCCGTCGGCGATTCTGTATGCGGCTACGGCCCACTGGCAGAAACGGTAATCTTTAACGCCGTAAACAACTACAAACTGCGCAAAATGCCAGAAGGTAGTTCGTGGAAAAATGCCGTGTGCTATGACCCTGCACAGTTCGCCATGAGCGGTGTGCGCGATGCCAATGTGCGCGTCGGCGACTTTGTGGTCATCGTCGGGTTAGGGGCAATTGGCCAGATCGCCGTACAACTGGCTAAGAAAGCGGGTGCGTCAGTGGTTATTGGCGTGGATCCGATTGCCCATCGTTGTGATATCGCGCGTCGCCATGGGGCTGATTTCTGTCTGGATCCGATTGGCACCGACGTGGGCATGGAAATTAAAAAACTGACCGGCAAACAGGGCGCGGATGTGATTATCGAAACCAGCGGCTATGCGGATGCGCTGCAATCGGCGCTACGCGGTCTGGCCTATGGCGGAACCATCTCCTATGTCGCCTTCGCAAAACCTTTTGCTGAAGGGTTTAACCTGGGCCGTGAAGCGCACTTCAACAACGCCAAAATCGTCTTCTCCCGGGCCTGCAGTGAACCAAATCCAGATTATCCGCGCTGGAGCCGCAAGCGCATTGAGGAGACCTGCTGGGAACTGTTGATGAACGGTTATCTGAACTGTGAAGAGCTTATCGATCCGGTAGTCACCTTCGCCAGCAGCCCGGAAAGCTATATGCAGTATGTCGATCGCCATCCGGAACAGAGCATCAAAATGGGCGTGACGTTTTAATTAAGGAATACAGAAAATGAAAATCGGAACACAGAATCAGGCTTTTTTCCCGGAAAATATTCTCGAGAAATTCCGTTACATCAAAGAGATGGGTTTTGATGGTTTTGAAATTGACGGCAAATTGCTGGTCAACAATCTTGAGGAAGTGAAAGCGGCGATCAAAGAAACGGGTCTGCCTGTTACCACCGTCTGCGGGGGGTATGACGGTTGGATCGGTGATTTTATCGAAGAACGTCGTTTGAATGGTTTACAGCAGATTACCCGCATTCTCGAAGCGCTGTCCGAAGTAGGCGGGCAAGGCATTATTGTCCCTGCCGCCTGGGGCATGTTTACCTTCCGCCTACCGCCGATGACCTCTCCTCGTAGTCTGGAAGGCGATCGTAAAGCCGTCAGTGATTCATTGATTTATCTCGATAAAGTTGCCGAGCGTACGGGGACGGTGGTGTATCTTGAGCCGCTCAACCGATATCAGGATCATATGATCAACACCCTGGCGGATGCTCGCCGCTATATCGTGGAAAACAACCTGAAGCATGTGCAAATCATTGGTGATTTTTACCATATGAATATCGAAGAAGACGATATGGCACAGGCGCTGCATGACAATCGCGATCTGTTGGGACACGTGCATATTGCGGATAACCATCGTTATCAGCCGGGGAGCGGTACGCTGGATTTCTCTGCGCTTTTTGACCAACTGCGTGAAGATAATTATCAGGGCTATGTAGTGTATGAAGGGCGCGTACGGGCGGAGAACCTGCCGGAAGCATACCGTCAGTCGCTGGCCTGGCTGCGTACCTGCTAAGAGGATTTCCGTGAAAAGTGCACTGACAAGCGCTCCGCTACGTGTCGCCATTATCGGCGCCGGGCAGGTAGCGGATAAAGTTCATGCTTCGTACTACTGCACCCGCAACGATCTGGAACTGGTGGCTGTCTGTGACAGCCGCCTGTCACAGGCGCAGGTGCTGGCAGAGAAATACGGTAATCCGCAGGTTTGGGACGATCCTCAGACGATGTTACGCGAGGCGAAGCCAGATATCGTCAGCATCTGTTCGCCCAATCGTTTTCATTATGAACACACCATGTTGGCGCTGAACGCTGGCTGCCATGTGATGTGCGAAAAGCCCCCGGCTATGACGCCAGACGAGGCGCTGGAGATGTGTCAAACGGCGCGGCGTATGGGGAAGGTACTGGCTTATGATTTTCATCATCGTTTCGCACTGGATACACAATTGCTTCGCGAACAGGTAATGAGCGGCGTGCTGGGTGAAATCTATGTCACTAATGTCCGCGCCTTGCGCCGCTGCGGCGTACCCGGCTGGGGTGTTTTTACCAACAAGGAACTGCAGGGCGGCGGGCCGCTGATTGATATCGGTATCCATATGCTTGATGCCGCGATGTATGTGTTGGGCTTCCCGGCGGTAAAGCGCGTTAACGCGCACAGCTATCAACGTATTGGTACGCGTAAGAACAACGGCCAGTTTGGGGAATGGGATCCCGCGACGTACGCCGTTGAGGATTCTCTGTTCGGCACGATCGAATTTCATAACGGCGGGATCCTGCGCCTTGAGACCTCTTTCGCGCTGAATATTCCTGAACAATCGATTATGAACGTCAATTTCTGTGGCGATCTTGCCGGGGCGACTTTATTTCCGGCGCAGGTCTATACCGATCGTGACGGAACGCTGGATGTGCTGTTCCAGCGCGAAATAGCCGATGACAATCGTCACTTTCGCAGCATGGAGTCTTTCGTAAATCACGTACAGGGCGAGCCTGTCGCTATTGCGGACGCAGAGCAGGGCGTCGTTATTCAACAACTGGTTGCCGCACTGTATGAATCGGCTGAAACAGGAACATATGTAGACTTATGACGAAGCCAGTAATGCTAACCGAACCGGCTTTTTGCCCACACAGTCTGAATAAATTCGCTTCACTCATGACGACCGGCAACGGTTATATGGGAATTCGCGCCAGCCATGAAGAAGCCTACACTTTACAGACTCGCGGCATGTATATTGCGGGACTGTATCATCGGGCAGGGAAAGGCGAAATTAATGAACTGGTTAATCTGCCGGATGTCGTGGGCGTGGAGATTACGCTTAATGGCGAGATTTTCTCGCTAACCAGCGGCGTGATTGAGAGCTGGCACCGAGAACTGGATTTTACCAGCGGTGAATTACGCCGTGCCCTGGTCTGGCGAGCGTCTGGCGGCGCACGTTTTGCCATTGAGAGTCGGCGGTTTGTCTCGGCGCAAAAATTGCCGCTGTTTGCTATGGAAGTTGCCGTTACCCCATTGGATGGTGATGCCTGCATTGGCATCTCAACCGGGATTGATGCCACGATCACCAATCACGGACGTCAGCATCTGGATGAAACGCAGGTCCGGGTATTTGGTCAGCATCTTCTGCAAGGCATTTACACCACCCAGGACAATCGCAACGATATCGCGATCACGACGTTTTGCGATGTAGACGGTGCGGCGCAGCGCTGCTTCACCGCGAAAGAACGTCGGTTGTTACAACACAATAGCGTGCAGGCGAAAACCGGACAACGCGTTACGCTGACGAAAATTAGCTGGATCGACTGGGCGAGCGAGCGCAGCCTGTCGCTGGAAACCTGGGGACGCCAGTCGCTGCGTAATCTGGAAGCGTGCGCCCAGCAGGGATATGACGCGCTGCTGGCGGAATCGACCGCCAACTGGCATGCCTGGTGGCAAAGCCATCGTGTTCAGGTCACCAGTAATGATATGAGCGATCAGCGAGCGCTGGATTATGCGCTCTATCATTTGCGTGTAATGACGCCAGATCACGATGAGCGCAGTAGTATTGCGGCGAAAGGTCTGACGGGAGAAGGGTATAAAGGCCACGTTTTCTGGGATACCGAGGTCTTTCTGTTACCGTTCCATCTCTTCACCGAGCCGAAAACCGCAAGAAGTTTATTGCGTTACCGCTGGCATAATTTGTCGGGCGCGCGTGAGAAAGCCCGCCGCAACGGTTGGCAGGGGGCGCTGTTTCCCTGGGAGAGCGCGCGCAGCGGTGAGGAAGAGACGCCTGAATTCGCGGCGATCAACATTCGTACCGGGCTGCGGCAGAAAGTGGCCTCCGCACAGGCTGAGCATCATCTCGTGGCGGATATTGCCTGGGCGGTGATCAATTACTGGCATGCCACCGGTGATATGAACTTTATGTCCCGTGAAGGTATAACGCTGCTTCTGGAAACAGCAAAGTTCTGGATCAGCAGAGCCGTTATGGTTAATGACCGTTTAGAGATCCACGATGTTATTGGCCCGGATGAATACACCGAGCATGTAAACAATAATGCGTTCACCAACTACATGGCCTGGTACAACGTGGAGCAGGCGTTGGATTTTGCGCGTCGCCTGGGCTGTAACGATGAGATCTTTATTCATCGTGCTGAGCATTTTTTACGCCATATCTGGCGTCCGGAAGCGTTGTCCGATGGTGTGTTACCTCAGGATGACACCTTCCTGAGCAAACCGGTTATCGATCTGTCCAGTTACAAAGCGAAAGCGGGCAAGCAGACGATTTTGCTCGATTACTCCCGCGCAGAGGTCAATGAGATGCAAATTCTCAAACAGGCCGATGTGGTGATGCTGACCTATATGCTGCCGGAGCAATTTACCCCGCAAACCTGTCTGGCGAACCTGCGGTTTTACGAGCCGCGCACCATTCATGACTCGTCTTTGAGTAAGGCTATCCATGGGATTGTGGCTGCGCGTTGTGGTGATTCAGAGCAGGGATATCGCTTCTGGCGTGAAGGATCGCTTATCGATCTCGGAGACGATCCACATAGCTGTGATGACGGTATTCACGCAGCGGCGACGGGGGCCATCTGGCTGGGCGCAATCCAGGGATTTGCCGGCGTGAATGTTCGCCACGGGGAGTTACATTTTACCCCGGTATTACCTGACCATTGGCAAACTTTGTCTTTCCCACTGCGTTGGCAGGGGGTTGATATGCAGGTCACTATCAATAAAGCTGAAATCCGCATTAGCACCACTGAGCGTATTACCTTGTGGGTTAATGGCGAAAAGATCGCCGTCCAGGGGGAGTCAGCGATTACTTATGACGGTGTTATTACGTCTATTTATGGGACCGCTACCACGAAAAGGGATGATGAATGATACTCAAACCACAGGCCATCATTTTTGATTTGGACGGCGTGATTACCGATACCGCACATTTGCATTTTCTGGCATGGCGGCAGGTAGCCAGCGAAGTAGGGATTGCGATCGACGAAGCATTTAATGACAGCCTGAAAGGGATTAGTCGCAGCGAATCACTGCAGCGTATTTTGCACCACGGCGGGAAGGCGGGGGAGTTTACTCCCGAGACTTGCGCACAATTGGCTGAGAGAAAGAACCGGCTGTACGTCCATTCTTTGCGCCAGTTAACGGTCGACTCAGTATTGCCTGGGATTAGCGAGTTGTTAATGACGTTACGGGAAGAGCGGATTCCGGTTGGGCTGGCCTCAGTGTCGCTCAATGCGCCCACTATTTTACAGGCGCTTGATCTTAGCGCTTGTTTTGACTTTTGTGCGGATGCAGCGCTGATTACCCATTCAAAACCGGATCCAGAGATATTTCTGGCGGCCTGTGCGGGGCTTGGCGTTGATCCGCAGCAGTGCATTGGCATAGAAGATGCACAAGCGGGCGTTGATGCGATCAACGCCTGCGGCATGCTCTCCGTTGGCATCGGTACGGAGCTGAACGGGGCAAGCTTGCAGCTTCCTTCAACCGAATTTTTGACGTGGCCGTGCTTATCGGCTTTCTGGCAACACGACAAGTAAAGGATTCAACATGGCACAGCTTTCGTTGCAGCATATTCAAAAAATTTACGACAACCAGGTCCACGTCGTTAAAGACTTCAATCTGGAAATCGAAGACAAAGAGTTTATTGTTTTTGTTGGGCCTTCCGGTTGCGGGAAGTCAACGACGTTGCGCATGATCGCCGGTCTGGAAGAGATCAGCGGCGGCGATCTGCTGATTGACGGTAAACGGATGAATGATGTGCCGGCGAAATCGCGCAATATTGCGATGGTTTTTCAGAACTACGCGTTGTACCCGCACATGACCGTCTATGACAATATGGCGTTTGGCCTGAAGATGCAGAAAATTGCTCCGGCAGTGATTGAGGAGCGCGTGAACTGGGCGGCGCAAATCCTTGGCCTGCGCGATTATCTGCAGCGTAAACCTGGCGCGTTATCTGGCGGTCAGCGTCAGCGCGTGGCGCTGGGACGTGCGATTGTTCGTGAGGCTGGGGTCTTCCTGATGGATGAGCCTTTATCGAATCTCGATGCCAAACTTCGCGTGCAGATGCGGGCAGAAATTAGCAAACTGCATCAGAAACTGAATACCACCATGATATATGTTACCCATGATCAAACCGAAGCCATGACGATGGCAACGCGTATTGTGATTATGAAGGATGGCATTGTTCAACAGGTTGGTGCACCTAAAACGGTTTATAACCACCCGGCAAATATGTTCGTCGCCGGATTTATTGGTTCACCGGCCATGAATTTTATTCGTGGCGCGATTGATGGTAATAAATTTGTTACCGAAACGCTGAAGTTAACCATTCCCGAGAATAAATTAGCACAGTTAAAAGCGCAGGGTTATGAGCATCAGGCCGTTATACTGGGTATTCGTCCTGAAGATATACATCCGCAGCTTAATAATGAAAATAATGTATCGGCAAAAATTAGTGTGGCAGAACTAACTGGCGCTGAGTTTATGCTTTATACCGTTATTGGGGGGCATGAGTTGGTGGTCCGTGCCGGGGCAGTGAATGATTATCACGCAGGAGAAAATATCACTATTCATTTTGATATGGCGAAATGCCATTTCTTTGATGCTGAAACTGAAGTGGCTATTCAATAAAATTCCGGGGGGGTAACCCCCCAAACCTTGGGGCATTTTTGCGAGTATTTTAACAAGGAATAATAATGAAAACCCTACTGTCCGCTACTGCGCTGATGATGAGCGCAGGAGTGGCCTGCGCGCAGGCCGCTGAAAAGAATGACTGGCACTTTAATATCGGTGCCATGTACGAAATAGAAAACGTTGAAGGTCAGGGCGAAGATATGGATGGACTGGCTGAGCCGTCTGTCTATTTTAATGCGTCCAATGGGCCATGGAAAATATCTCTGGCCTATTATCAGGAAGGCCCGGTTGATTACAGCGAGGGTAAACGCGGTACCTGGTTTGATCGCCCGGAACTGGAAGTTCGCTATCAATTCCTCGAAAGCGAGGATGTTAATTTCGGATTGACCGGTGGTTTCCGTAATTACGGCTATCACTATGTTAATGAACCAGGAAAAGACACTGCCAATATGCAGCGCTGGAAAATTCAGCCGGACTGGGATATTAAACTTACTGACGATTTGCGTTTTAGCGGCTGGTTGGCGATGTATCAATTCGTCAATGACTTGAGTACCACAGGTTACTCCGATAGTCGCGTTGAAAGCGAAACCGGTCTGAATTATACCTTCAACGAAACGGTGGGCTTAACGGTCAACTATTATCTCGAGCGCGGCTTTAATCTGGCGGACTCGCGTAATAATGGTGAGTTCTCAACCCAGGAAATTCGTGCTTACTTACCGTTATCTTTCGGCAATACCACCCTGACGCCGTACACCCGTATTGGCCTTGATCGTTGGTCAAACTGGGACTGGCAGGATGATCCGGAACGCGAAGGGCATGATTTCAATCGCCTTGGTTTACTGTATGCCTATGATTTCCAGAATGGTTTATCAATGACCCTGGAATATGCCTATGAATGGGAAGATCATGACGAAGGTGAAAGCGACAGATTCCATTATGCGGGTATTGGTGTGAATTACGCATTCTAAAATGTGCAGGGGCATTGTTATGCCCCTGTTTTTACACCAGTGAGTCGGCTAACGATATTTGCGTGCTCACGGTGATGTTCTGCAATCCTTTCTCACCGGCAATCAGATTAAATAATAAATTACAGCTTTGTTCGCCGAGCTGCTGAGTTGGGACATCAATGCCTCCCGGTACGGGTGTCAGCATAAATGACAGCAGTTCATTACTGTAGCCTACAACGGCAAGCTGTTGCGGAATGGCGATATTTTTCTCAGCCGCCACGCGATATAAACTCATTAATTTTAAACTGTCGGTGGCAAATACTGCGTCGGGTAACGGTTGTTGACTCAGTAATTTCCGCGAAGCGAGCAGGGCTGTTTCATGTGTATAACCCCCATCAATAATCCACTCATCGCGTATTTGAATGTTATGTTCCTGAAGGCTGGCTTTATACCCATTGACGCGATCAATGGAAACATGAACGTCAAGCGGGGCATGTAAACAGGCAATATTACTGTGGCCGCTCTCAATAAGCGCATTTGTCAATGTAATGCTGTCGCGATAGTTATCAGTGTCTACAGAATAGACATTGGCGTACTCACCTTCCACTTTACCAATAACCACGACCGGAACGTTGTATTTATCCAGTCTTGCAAAAAAAGATTCATCAGCGGGAGAACTCAGCATAATGATGCCTTTGATCAATTTTTGCTTAATTTTACTCTCACATTTTTGTAAATCATCTTCGGTGCTTCGCGACGTCTGTAATATGACATCAAAACCAACTTCTTCGGCTTTGGCCGTAATAGCATGCAGCACTTCAGAGAAAAAGGGATTACCGGCGGTTGTTTTGGCAGAACGGGTTGATATCACCATTATTGCGTCAAAGCCGGAAGAGGTGAGCGCCCGAGCCAGTTTATTGGGCTGATACTGTAACTCATCAATAGCGCGCAGCACTTTTTCCAGCGCTTCCGGCGAGATGTTGGTTTGCTTATTCAGCACGCGCGATACCGTGGATTTTGATACGCCAGCGGCTCGTGCAATATCATAAATGGTAGGAGACATAGATCCCAAGCTCCGTCCGAGAGTCAATGGCGGACATATTATGGAGTTCAATGCCGAATGACAACAATCACAGAATGCTGACAGAAAAATCAAAAGACACACCGCACAATGTGTTACCTGAAGAACAATGCGATCTGCTGGTGTGTACGATGATAATGCAGTCGCAATATTTTCTTAAGAACTGGCGTATAGTGTTGTAGTGAAATCCCACTCTCGATCAGGAAGATATTATGTTTAAAAAAGGCGTATTAGCGTTGGCACTGGTCATTGGCATGCCGGTTTATGCTGCAGAACACTGGATTGATGTTCGTGTTCCTGAGCAATACCAACAGCAGCATATTCAGGGGGCCGTCAATATTCCGTTAAAAGAGATGAAGGCGCGTATCGCAACAGAAGTGCCTGATAAGACCGACACCGTGAAGTTGTATTGCAACTCCGGGCGTCAATCGGGACAGGCGAAGGATATGCTTGTTGAAATGGGCTACACGCAGGTGACGAATGAAGGTGGGATCAACCAGATTGCGCTGCCAAAAGTAGAGAATAACTAAACCATCCGTATATCTTCTGTAACAGGCGGCAGGAATAATGCCGTCTGACACCGCTCAGGTAGTTGATAAATAAGAATTGACCCCAATCTTTACTTCCTGTTTGTTATAATTTCTTCGGTTCCTTCAGCATAACGGGATGGCGATGAAGCGACTTAAAAATGAACTCAATTCGCTGGTTAATCGCGGCGTAGATCGGCATTTGCGCCTGGCTGTCACCGGGCTTAGCCGTAGCGGTAAGACGGCGTTTATCACCGCAATGGTAAACCAGTTACTCAATATTCATGCCGGTGCACGCCTGCCGTTGCTCAGCTGCGTGCGCGAAGAGCGTCTGCTCGGCGTTAAACGGGTTCCTCAACGTGATTTTGGCATTCCGCGCTTTACCTATGATGAGGGACTGGCTCAGCTGTATGGTTCTCCGCCAGCCTGGCCGACACCAACGCGCGGGGTGAGTGAGATTCGCCTGGCCCTGCGCTATAAGTCCAATGACTCTTTGCTGCGCCACTTCAAAGACACTTCCACGCTGTATCTGGAGATCGTTGATTATCCTGGCGAGTGGCTGCTCGATCTACCGATGCTGGCGCAGGATTACCTGAGCTGGTCGCGGCAAATGACCGGATTATTACAAGGTCAGCGGGGCGAATGGTCGACCAGATGGCGACAGCTCAGTCAAGGATTAGATCCGTTAGCGCCTGCCGATGAAAACCGTCTGGCGGAAATCGCCGCCGCGTGGACGGAGTATTTGCATCAGTGTAAACAGCAGGGGCTGCATTTTATTCAGCCAGGACGCTTTGTCCTGCCGGGAGATATGGCGGGTGCGCCTGCGCTGCAATTCTTCCCGTGGCCGGATGTGGAAGAATATGGCGAATCTAAGCTGGCGCAGGCGGACAAACACACCAACGCAGGCATGTTGCGCGAGCGGTTTAATTACTATTGCGAAAAGGTTGTGAAGGGTTTTTATAAGAATCACTTCCTGCGTTTTGATCGCCAGATTGTACTGGTGGATTGCCTGCAACCGCTCAACAGCGGGCCACAGGCGTTCAATGATATGCGTCTGGCGCTGACCCAATTGATGCAAAGCTTCCATTACGGGCAGCGTACGCTGTTTCGTCGGCTGTTCTCTCCGGTGATCGACAAACTGCTGTTTGCCGCCACCAAAGCTGACCATGTCACGGTCGATCAGCACGCCAATATGGTGTCGTTGCTCCAGCAACTGATTCAGGATGCCTGGCAAAACGCCGCGTTCGAAGGTATTAGCATGGATTGCCTGGGCCTGGCATCGGTACAGGCAACCACCAGCGGCCTGATTGATGTGAAAGGCGAAAAGATCCCGGCGCTGCGTGGCAATCGCCTGAGCGATGGCGAACCGCTGACCGTCTATCCCGGCGAAGTGCCCGCGCGGCTGCCAGGGCAAGCGTTTTGGGACAGCCAGGGATTTCAGTTTGAAGCATTTCGCCCGCAGGTGATGGATGTTGATAAACCCTTACCGCATATCCGTCTTGATGCCGCGCTGGAGTTTTTAATAGGAGATAAATTGCGATGAGCGAGCCGTTAAAACCGCGTATCGATTTCTCAGGTCCGCTGGACGTGGAACAAAACCCGGCGTTTAAAGCGCAGCAAATGTTCAATGAAACGGAAGCGCAGACCTTTGCTCCGGCGACACTGGATGAGCCTCTGGAAGACGAAGGTCAGGCAGAAGCGGTGATTGATGCTGCCTTGCGTCCTAAACGCAGTTTGTGGCGCAAAATGGTGATGGGCGGACTGGCGCTGTTCGGCGTGAGCGTTGTCGCACAGGGCGTGCAGTGGACCATGAACGCCTGGCAGACCCAGGATTGGATCGCGCTGGGAGGGTGCGCCGCGGGCGCGCTGATCGTCGGCGCGGGCGTGGGGTCGGTGGTGACCGAGTGGCGCAGGTTGTGGCGTTTGCGCCAGCGAGCGCATGAACGTGATGAAGCGCGAGACCTGCTTCATAGCCACGGAACAGGAAAAGGTCGCGCATTTTGTGAAAAGCTGGCGCAGCAGGCGGGTATCGATCAGTCGCATCCGGCTTTACAGCGCTGGTATGCCTCTATCCACGAAACGCAAAACGATCGTGAAGTTGTCAGCCTGTATGCCCATCTTGTGCAACCTGTGCTGGACGCGCAGGCGCGACGCGAAATTAGCCGTTCTGCGGCGGAGTCCACGCTGATGATTGCCGTCAGCCCGCTGGCGCTGGTGGACATGGCATTTATCGCCTGGCGCAATCTGCGCCTGATTAATCGCATCGCCTCGCTGTACGGCATTGAGCTAGGGTATTACAGCCGTCTGCGTCTGTTCCGGCTGGTGTTGCTGAATATCGCTTTTGCCGGCGCCAGCGAACTGGTACGGGAAGTGGGAATGGACTGGATGTCGCAAGATCTGGCTGCGCGCTTATCAACACGTGCTGCGCAGGGTATTGGTGCCGGGCTGTTAACGGCGCGTCTGGGTATTAAAGCGATGGAACTCTGCCGTCCGCTCCCGTGGATCGATGACGATAAACCACGCCTTGGGGATTTTCGCCGCCAGTTGATTGGTCAGGTCAAAGAGACCTTACAAAAGAACAAGTCTCCGCGTGAAAGTTAGCCAGAAGAGGGTGCCGATCGTATAACTTTACGCCGCGGCCCCCTATTTTCCGGCGTGCTGTCAATATTTGTTGACAGAGTTCTTCCTGCAAACCAAATACTGTCTTATCATTTAACACATAATCCCTTGTCCAGGTGAAGGTTCCTATGCGTTTGGAAGTCTTTTGTGAAGACCGACTTGGTCTGACCCGCGAATTGCTCGATTTACTGGTGCTGAGAAGCATTGATTTACGCGGTATCGAGATTGACCCCATCGGGCGTATTTACCTTAATTTTGCGGAACTGGAGTTCACCAACTTCAGTAGTCTGATGGCTGAAATCCGCCGTATTTCAGGGGTTACGGATGTACGTACCGTCCCCTGGATGCCTTCCGAACGGGAACATCTGGCGTTGAGTGCCCTGCTCGAGGCATTGCCTGAACCCGTTCTTTCTCTGGATATGAAAAGCAAAATTGAGATGGCGAACCCTGCGAGCTGTCAGCTTTTTGCTCACTCTCAGGAGCGGATGCGTAATCATACTGCCGCCCAGTTAATCAATGGTTTTAACTTCCAGCGCTGGCTCGAAAGCAATCCGCAGGATTCACATAGCGAGCATGTCGTGATTAACGGACAGAATTTCCTGATGGAAATTACGCCAGTTCACTTGCAGGGTGAAAATCAGGAGCAAATGCTGACGGGAGCCGTCGTTATGCTGCGTTCCACCATCCGGATGGGGCGTCAGCTGCAAAATATGACCACGCAGGATCTGAGCGCGTTTAGCCAGATTATTGCCGTCAGCGCCAAAATGAAGCATGTCGTAGAACAGGCCCGTAAGTTGGCGACGCTTAGCGCACCGCTGCTAATCACCGGTAATACCGGTACGGGTAAGGATCTCTTTGCCCACGCCTGTCATCTGGCGAGCCCGCGCGCGGCGAAGCCGTATCTGGCGCTGAACTGTGCGTCGATCCCTGAAGACGCGGTCGAAAGCGAGCTGTTTGGTCACGCAGGGGAAGGTAAAAAAGGGTTCTTCGAGCAGGCTAACGGCGGCTCGGTGTTGCTGGATGAGATTGGCGAAATGTCGCCGAGCATGCAGACCAAATTGTTGCGTTTCCTCAATGACGGGACCTTCCGCCGGGTTGGCGAAGATCATGAAGTCCATGTCGATGTACGTGTGATTTGCGCCACGCAAAAGAACCTGGTGGAGCTGGTGCAGAAAGGACTGTTCCGTGAAGATCTGTATTATCGTCTGAATGTGCTGACCCTCAACCTGCCGCCGCTGCGCGATTGTCCGCAAGATATCATGCCGCTTACCGAACTGTTTGTGGCGCGTTTTGCCGACGAACAGGGCGTACCACGCCCGAAATTATCCGCCGATCTCAGCACGGTATTAACCCGCTACGGCTGGCCGGGTAACGTGCGCCAGCTTAAAAATGCCATCTATCGGGCGTTGACCCAGTTGGAGGGGTATGAGCTGCGGCCACAGGATATTCTATTGCCGGATTACGATGCGGCAACGGTTGCGGTCGGAGAAGATGTGATGGAAGGCTCGCTGGATGAAATTACCAGCCGCTTTGAACGCTCGGTGCTGACGCAGCTGTATATGAACTATCCCAGCACGCGTAAACTGGCGAAAAGGCTTGGCGTTTCCCATACCGCAATAGCCAATAAACTGCGCGAGTATGGCCTGAGCCAGCAGAAAAAAAGCGAAGAATAGAATACGGTTGCCAACTCTGTTATCGGGGTTGGCAATATTTTATTTGTTTTCAGGCTACATGTACGTTAACTAGGTTCGTTCACCTCAGTCACATAGTTTCTATGTTCCTGGAAATACACTCACTTGTTGCCTTCATACACTCGCATTATTTTAGATATATATAATGAATTTTATTAATCATATTTAATATGAATTCTGGTGCGACCAGTATCCCTCATTCTTAATTAGTTACCCTTTTCGCGGTAGTTTATTTCGCTAATTCATTATTCCTTTTACAATTAATGGCATTTTGAATAATGCAATTATTAATAAGGGATGATTATGAAACTTAATATATTTACCAAAGCAATGATTGGGATGGGCGTATTATGCGCGGCTGCTCCTGTATTTGCTCTTGAAGCCTGGAACGGGCAAGAAGGAACAGGTCCTTACGAAGTTATTTACAATAGCGGTGTCTATACTAATGCCTGGTGGGTGGGGGCTTCGGACTGCCCGGGGAATGCCACTGATGAGGACCCAAATAACCCGTGGCGTTTTGAACGTGATGCAACTTCAGCGGAAATTGCGGAATATGGCAACCCGACAACGTGCGATACTGGCGGAGGTACGGTAACCTATCCAGACTACAATAGCGCAAATGCCTACAATGCCAATGATATTGTCACTTACAACAATGCGACCTGGCAGACGTCTACCGCACAGAGCGCATACGGCTTCACGCCGGGTGCAGCCAATCCGTGGGAAGTGTATGCGGAAGTCGCGCAGTGGACAGCAACCACAACCTACAACAAAGGCGATAAAGTTCAGAAGGACGGCCAGGAGTATGAGGCTCTGTTTTATACCCTTGGTGATGATCCTTCGCTGCCCGAGAATCAGAACCCGTCTGGCACGAATGGCCGTCCATGGAAGCCGTTAGGCGCCGTCGTAACCTATACGACAGATCAATTAAATAACGCACCTGAGTTTAATTCATCGACGCTATATGAAAGCGGTACATTAATTCGTTATAACGGAGACAATTATGTCTCCCAGGCTAAAGTCCAGAAAGTCACGCCAGCCGATACCAACCCGTGGAAAATTTATATTGACTGGTCCGGCACTAAAGCGATGGTCGGAACGCCTTCAGCACCGTGGCCAGCGCATGTCTACGCGCCGTATGTCGACTATACTCTGAACTCGCTACCTGACCTTGCCAGTCTGGCCAAAAACCAGGGTGTGACCCACTTCACCATGGCCTTTGTGGTGGCGAAGGATGCTGATACCTGCCTGCCAACGTGGGGCACGGCGTACAACGTCAACGATTACACGCAGTACAGCAAGATCAAAGCGCTACGTGAAGCAGGCGGAGATGTCATGGTCTCTATCGGCGGTGCCAACAACTCACCATTGGCGGCAGCCTGTACCGACGTATCACAACTGCAACAGCACTATTATGACATCGTTGAAAACCTTAATCTGAACGTGCTGGACTTCGACATCGAAGGCACCTGGGTTGCTGACCATGCCTCCATTAACCGCCGTAACGAAGCCGTTAAGGCTGCGCAGGATCAGTGGAAAACGGAAAATCGTAGCGTGGGGATCTGGTACACGTTGCCCATTCTGCCGACCGGTCTGACCGATGACGGTTTGTATGTGTTGAACGATGCAAAGGCCAAAGGGGTTAATCTGGCTGGTGTGAACGTGATGGCGATGGACTACGGAAGCAGTATCTGTCAGTCCGACGGTAAGGAAGGGCAGGATATTCATGGCAAATGTGCAACCTCAGCCATTGAAAACCTGTTCAGCCAACTGAAGCAGATCTTTACTGACAAGAGCGATGCTGAGATCAACGCCATGATGGGCGTTACGCCGATGAACGGCTACAACGACGTGCAGGGCGAAGTGTTCTATCTGTCGGATGCGAACCTGGTGATGGACGATGCCAAAGATCGCGATATGGGCATGATTGGCATGTGGTCGATGATGCGTGATCAGCCGGGCGTTGCCGGTCAGGTATCACCGGAACACAGTGGTTTAACGGAATCCCAGGCAGCGAAATACGCCTTCAGCGAAGTGTTTGCGCCGTTTACCCATAGCGATGAGACGCCGGCAGAGACGGAAATAAAAGACATCAATGTAGACAAATCGACAAATAATAATCCGCAATTAAAATGGACGCAAAATACCGCCAGTATTAAGAGTGGAGAGTATACCGTTACATTACAACACGATGGTTGGAATCGTGATGCCGTTGGTGAGCCGTACTATTTTGGTAAATATGGCAACAAAGGGAACGACCAGGTAACGATAACCGATTCAGGTAATGGTTATTCCACGGTTAAGTTATCCATATTGTCTGGAAACGTTACTGAAGGGCATAACGTTGCAGTTACCGATGAGAAAGGTAACGTTGTGTTAACTTATCAGTACACACTTGAAGATGTGAGTACGGGTAGCCCTTCGCAAATTGCATCGTCAGAGACGTCAGTTAAAAATGGTTCGTTGTCCTATACGATCAATTCATCTATGGCAATGATGGCTACGTATCAGTACGTTAACTTTTATTACGATTCAACCGACGCGAAAGGAAAAACGACCACCAATTTTTGTGGTTCCTGGTTCAAGGGGAGTGTCAAGAAGAACGGCAAAGTTTGTTACACGGTGATGAATTCGCAGCCGACGAATGCATACTGGTCCCCTTCTGAGGTTATTTCTGTAAATAAACTGAAAGCGGGTGATAAAGTTTATGCGGCTACCGCCGATGGCAGTAGTGAAAGTGCAAAAATCTTTACCGTACTGGATTCGATTACCTTAACGGATGAGATGTTAAAAGCGTCCAGGTAAGTTAAAAAGTCCTCACCTTCAAAAGCCGTAACAGTAATGTTACGGCTTAATTGTTAATAAATCTTGCCGTCAACAACGTATTCCTTCGCCAGAGGTATGGTATCAACCGTGACCTTTGCCTCTACCCGAATCAAAGCAATTCTGCTTTCAACGCCTTTCACCTGCTGCAGACTGTGAAGCAAGGCTATATACCTGTCATACTTCAGGTTGCATGCGCGTTGACTTTCCTCGCTCACACCAGTCACTTACTTGAGTTAGCTCCTGAGGATTCTCTGCGTCGCCGCCTTCCTGTAACTCGAATTATTTAGGGTATAGGTCAGATCAAACTACGCGCTGGCGCCAGGCTGTAATTGCTGAACTTGCTTCTGTTCGCACTCAATCGTGACGGGGTAGGCATAGCTGTTCAGTAAAAGTATAAAAAAACCTCGCCGTAGCGAGGTTGAGAATGTGTTGTATAGAATGCTAAGTGCTTTTAAGCTTTCAGCACGTCCAGCGCCGCATCATAGTCCGGCTCGTTGGTGATTTCATTAACTAACTGGCTGAAAACGACGTTGTCATTCTCATCGATAACGACCACAGCACGAGCGGCCAGGCCTTTCAGCGGGCCTTCAGCGATTTCAACGCCGTAGTTTTTCAGGAATTCTGCATTGCGCAGGGTGGACAGCGTGATAACGTTGCTCAGACCTTCCGCACCGCAAAAACGTGAGTGGGCAAATGGCAGGTCGGCTGAAATGCACAGTACGACGGTATTGTCGATTTCTGTCGCCAGTTGGTTAAACTTACGTACCGATGCCGCGCAAACGCCGGTATCGATGCTTGGGAAAATATTCAGTACTTTGCGCTTGCCTGCAAACTGGCCCAGCGTAACGTCAGACAGATCTTTAGCCACAAGGGTAAAAGCCTGAGCTTTGCTTCCTGCCTGAGGAATGGAGCCAGCGACTGCAACCGGGTTGCCCTGGAAATGAACGGTTTGTGACATGGTTATCTTCCTGTTTACATATGGTTAACGTCGAGGCTAGTTTATGCCATCAGCAGTTAACACGGCAAACGCTATTTGCGGATATCCGCTTCAGGGACTGCACTAAGGAAAACGAATGAGAACAGTAAAGGTATATGAGGAAGCCTGGCCGCTGCACACTCCCTTTGTTATTGCCCGTGGGAGCAGAACCGAAGCGCATGTGGTGGTTGTCGAAGTAGAAGAAAATGGCGTCGCAGGCATCGGAGAGTGTACGCCTTATCCGCGCTACGGTGAAAGCGATGCCTCAGTGCTGGCGCAAATTATGAGTATTGCGCCACAACTGGAAAATGGACTGACGCGCGAAGAACTGCAAAAGCTATTGCCAGCGGGAGCGGCGCGTAACGCCGTGGACTGTGCGTTGTGGGATCTGAGTGCGCGTCAACAGCAGCAGTCTCTGGCTGAACTGGTGGGTTGCGAATTGGCGGAGGTGGTGACGACAGCGCAAACGGTGGTGATTGGTACGCCGGAACAGATGGCGGCGAGCGCGGCAGCACTGTGGGAGAAGGGGGCGAGACTGCTGAAAGTCAAACTGGATGAGCGTTTAATCAGCGAACGGATGGTTGCCATTCGTGCGGCTGTGCCTGATGCCACGATTATTGTCGACGCCAACGAATCCTGGCGGGCAGAGGGGCTGGCCGCGCGCTGTCAGCTTCTGGCTGATTTAGGGGTTGCGATGCTGGAACAACCGCTCCCGGCGCAGGATGATGCCGCGCTGGAGAATTTTGTGCATCCGCTACCGATCTGCGCAGATGAAAGTTGCCACACCCGCAGCAGCCTGAAAGCGCTGCACGGGCGCTATGAAATGGTCAATATCAAACTGGATAAAACGGGTGGCCTGACCGAAGCGCTGGCGCTGGCCGTTGATGCTCGCGAACAAGGATTTGCGCTGATGCTGGGCTGCATGTTGTGTACATCCCGGGCGATTGGTGCGGCGTTACCCCTCACGCCGCAGGTCAGTTTTGCCGATCTCGATGGACCTACCTGGCTTGCCAGTGATGCGGAGCCAGCCCTGCATTTTACGACCGGACAGCTTCATCTCTAGGGTGCCAACGCAGGAGATTGGACATGGCCAGCAAGTATTTCTCGCTCGCTTCATCGGATGAAATGGGCGGGAATTCGGCGGTGATACAGTGCAAGTTCAGGTCGGCACACCAGCTACCAAAAGAGCCGGGCGTTTCATAACCTACGCTGGTAACCAGGGGCAACTCAAATGACTGCGCCAGCCACGCGCCCAATTCGCTGCGTCTGGGATCTTCAATACAGGCCAGCGGATCGTGGAAAGACACCACCCAGGCGGGATGAATCCGGTGAATAAGCTGACACAGCGCCTGGGTTTCTGGTTCTGACCCCGGATGCTCGCCAGTCAGCAATACCACGTCGCGTTCTTCTGCGCTACTGTTCCAGCGATACACCGTTTCACCCGCTTTCCAGTTTGCGGCAGGAAAGTTACGGTTAAGATCTACGCCGTTAGCATTTGCGCGTAGCCCAAGCTGGCAACCGTCGGGGTTCACCGCCAGCACAACATGATGACGACGCAGGGAAGGGTTAAGCGTACGCAATGCGCAGGAAAGGGTGACGACCGATGAGTTTTCATCACCGTGTGTACCTGCCAGTATCAGGCCGCTTTCACGATCGGCTGCCAGCGCAGGAAACCAGATTAGCGGTGCGCCTAACGATGAACGTCCGTAATGTTCGGTTCCTGGCGGAAATGCGCCGCGCTCGGCACGGGGACGGGTAGCGGTCATAGTCATCTCTGAATGCTCGAATAGTTACTCGCAGTGTTGTGCAAAATGTATGGATAATCAAATCGTTTTCACACGCTTATCTTTTCAGGTGTAATATCACTTTCTTGTCGGAAGTTAATTGCATTTCCTGCTGGCGATACAAATAATTACACATTCACTTAGTAGCCGGAATTGAGGGTATTTTATGCAGCATTCTGTTTCAGTAACCTGTTGTGCGCTGTTGGTTAGCAGCATTTCCTTATCCTGGGCTGCTGATGTTCCCAGCGGAACGGTACTGGCAGAGAAACAAGAACTGGTGCGGCATATAAAAGATGAACCGGCGTCACTTGATCCGGCAAAGGCCGTCGGACTTCCTGAAATTCAGGTTATTCGTGATTTATTTGAAGGGTTGGTCAATCAGAATGAGAAGGGAGAAATTGTTCCTGGCGTCGCCACCCAGTGGAAAAGTAACGATAACCGCATCTGGACGTTTACGCTACGCGACAACGCGCAATGGTCCGATGGTACA
Organism: Citrobacter sp. wls615; assembly: GCF_005281355.1. Classification (NCBI taxonomy): domain Bacteria; kingdom Pseudomonadati; phylum Pseudomonadota; class Gammaproteobacteria; order Enterobacterales; family Enterobacteriaceae; genus Citrobacter; species Citrobacter sp. wls615. The sequence continues at coordinate 129,673 of NZ_SZXM01000020.1, forward strand.
CCGGTAACGGCGCAGGATTTTGTCTACAGCTGGCAGCGTCTGGTTGATCCCAAAACACTATCACCGTTTGCGTGGTTTGCTGCGCTGGCGGGTATTAGCAATGCTCAGGCGATCATCGATGGCAAAGCAACGCCTGATAAGCTTGGCGTTAGCGCAGTCGATGCGCGTACATTGAAAGTTCAGCTGGATAAACCGCTCCCCTGGTTTGCCAACCTGACGGCAAGTTTTGCATTTTATCCGGTACAAAAAGCCAACGTCGAAAGCGGCAAAGAGTGGACCAAACCGGGGAATTTGATTGGTAACGGCGCCTATGTGCTCAAAGATCGCGTCGTAAATGAAAAACTGGTCGTTGTACCGAATACGCATTACTGGGACAACGGCAAAACGGTTCTGCAGAAAGTTACCTTCCTGCCCATTAATCAGGAATCGGCAGCCACCAAGCGCTACCTTGCGGGTGATATTGATATCACTGAATCCTTTCCGAAAAACATGTATCAGAAACTGTTGAAGGATATTCCGGGCCAGGTTTATACCCCGCCTCAGCTTGGCACTTACTATTATGCCTTCAATACCCAGAAGGGACCGACTGCTGATTCCCGCGTGCGTCTGGCGCTCAGCATGACGATCGATCGTCGTTTGATGGCGGAGAAAGTATTGGGTACCGGCGAGAAGCCCGCATGGCATTTTACGCCGGATGTTACGGCAGGATTTGTACCTGAACCTTCGCCGTTTGAGCAAATGAGCCAGGAAGAGTTGAATGCTCAGGCGAAAACGTTGTTGCGTGCAGCAGGCTATGGTCCGCAGAAGCCGCTGAAACTGACGCTGCTGTACAACACCTCTGAAAACCACCAAAAGATTGCTATCGCTGTGGCTTCTATGTGGAAGAAGAATCTCGGCGTTGACGTAAAACTGCAGAATCAGGAGTGGAAAACCTATATCGACAGCCGTAATACCGGCAATTTTGATGTGATCCGCGCTTCCTGGGTGGGGGACTACAATGAGCCTTCTACGTTCCTGTCGTTATTAACATCGACCCATACGGGCAATATCTCCCGCTTTAATAATCCGGCATACGATAAAGTTTTAACTCAGGCTACGTTGGAAAATACCGAGAAGGCGCGAAATTCGGATTATAATACGGCAGAGAAAATTCTGATGGAACAGGCACCTATTGCGCCAATTTATCAGTATACCAACGGGCGGTTAATTAAACCGTGGCTGAAAGGGTACCCGATTACTAACCCGGAAGATGTCGCATACAGTCGCACAATGTATATTGTGAAGCACTGATTAAGAAGTAGCTGGTTACCGGCATGGGCAAAGAGCGCCACTGCCGGGCAGCCCTGAGAATAAACAAAGGGTACGCGCTCCACTCAGCCAAACCCGTTCTGATACATTCAGCAAGAGTGATGTCGTCGCCCTTATCCCTTCTTGCCGTATCTTCAACAGAATAACCTCGTCTGTATTAATGAATTCCATGCATAGGTCAAATCAGAGATGACAGGCTAATCACGGCGGGGGTTCTGGCCTAATATGGTGTTTTAACATGACAGGGGCTTGGCCGTGGAATACTCAGTACTAAGTAACAACCGCAAAATGCCGATGGTTGGTTTTGGCGTTTTTAAGGTCACCGATAAAGAAGAGTGTAAGCAGTCGGTATTAAGCGCTATTCGTACCGGTTACCGCCTCATCGATACCGCAGCCGTGTACAGCAATGAAGATGCCGTGGGTGAGGCGGTTCGTGCAGCCATTGCCGAAGGTCTGTGTACCCGCGAGGAGTTATTTATCACTTCTAAGCTGTGGGTCCAGGATATGGTCAACTACGATATGGCTCAAGCCGGTATTGAGGCGTCGCTGAAAAAATCGGGCCTGGAATATATTGATCTTTATTTATTGCATCAGGCCATGGGCGATTATTTCAGCGCCTGGCGCGCGCTGGAAGAGGCTTATGAAGCCGGTAAACTGAAGGCCATTGGCGTCTCCAACTTCTATGCGCATGTATTAGCTAACTTCTGTGAAACCGTCAGAATTAAGCCGATGGTGAACCAGGTCGAATTACATCCTTACTTTGCGCAACCTGTAGCTATCGAAACCATGAAGCGCTATAACGTTCAGCCTGAAGCCTGGGCGCCGTTAGGCGGTGGCAGGCATAAACCGTATGAAGATGAAATGCTCCAGGGGATTGCGGATGCCCATCAAAAAACGGTTGCTCAGGTCGTTCTGCGCTGGAACGTGCAGCGCGGCGTCACGGTGATTCCTAAATCCACCCGGCAGGAGCGTATTGCAGAGAACTTTGCCATCTGGGATTTCTCACTCACGGATAGTGAAATGGCGCAAATCAGCGCGCTGGATCTAGGCTATGTGGGTGAGGCGGTGAAGCACTTTTACCCTGAATTCGTCCGCGGCTGCCTAGGTGTTAAAATCCATGACTGAGCGTGGAGAAAACGTCGCGAGCTCGTAAAACGGACAACTTTTTTGCCTGCGTTAAAATGGCTGGTGTGATTTTCCTTCAGCTATTTTAAGTTTCCGGGGGCTGGTGCTCCCGGCAAATCAGCAACGCATCCTCTTCACTCAATCTCTCTTTCGTCAGATTACAATATCCCTGACCACCCGTTTTTTGGTGGAAGCGACAGCTATGGCAAAGTCCAAAGCCAGGCACATTGTTGGTCCGCTGGATCCCACGTAAAAGTTCAAACAGTAGCTCCTTAAGTACAGTCGCGCGTTCACCCATCGCCGTTTCACCCGCCACCAAAAACGTTGGCGGGAGCAGGGCGTCCAGTAACGTACCGGCTGATTCAGTTAACTGTAAATGTACGCTGCGTTTATCGCGGGCATCCTGCTTACGAACAATCAGTCCTTTGCTTTCCAGCAGCTTCAGCGATTGCGATACGGTGCCTTTGGTGAGGCCGAGGTAGTCCGTTACGCCAAGCGGCGTATTGGAATAACGGTTGCAACGGGCCAGATACATTAACGCGCTGAGTTGTACTGGTTGCAGATCCGCCAGTAATGGATGTTGGCGAAACCACATCCTTGTAAGGCTGGAAAGCCTGTCCAGGACATCGAAAAGTGACATGTCGTGCATAACAACTTCCTCCTCGACATATAGTATCGATTAAAAACTATATTGACAAAGCATAAAAGTGGCGTAGTATCAATTATAGTATCGAATCGATACTATAATTTAAAGGGAGATATATCATGACTAAAGCCCGTTTTTATCATGCCGGTTGCCCGGTTTGCGTTTCCGCAGAACAAGCGCTGCTTCAGCATCTGTCCTCCGATGTTGAAATCGATGTTATTCACCTGGGAGAGCAACCTGGCCGGGTTACGGAAGCAGAACAGGCTGGCGTGAAGTCCGTTCCTGCGCTGGTGATCGACGGCAATGTGCTGCATATCAATTTTGGCGCGCCCATTGAAGCGCTGAAATAACCTGGTGCGTTCGGGAAGTGGCGTAAGCAATTTCCCGAACATCCGCGGCAATAAGGAAGAGGCGTTATGAATGTGACGGGAAAATACCATCCTATAGATTGCGAACTTCACGATTATCTGGAAATCGCCTGTCTGTACCATTATTGGTTACGTATTGAGCTAACCGATGGCTCGTGTATGAATGTCACAGCGTTGACGACCTGCACCACCAGAGATAAAGAAGAGTTTCTGGTGGTGGAATACAATGGCAATCCGCTAAAAATTCGTCTGGATCGTTTGTCTGCGATCGCCGCGCTGACGGCCGGGGCGACGTTTAGCGTCGTCAGCTTTCCTTGAGTAACGACGCAACGAACGCGCCGCCGCTGTTATACGGTATAAATACGAATGTCATGCGCCTGGAAAGCCGTGGCATACTCTTTGCTGATATTTTCCTCCACGACAATCACATCAATATTGCTGCTTTCGGCGACGACATAGCGGGCGACGGCTGGGATCTTTTCCGCCGTCAGTGCGACGATAGTTTCATTGCACTGTTTGATTACCGCTTTTTTGAACTCGCAATCCGCATAATCAAATCCGGTTAAGCCGGATTCTGGCGACATCGCGCAACCGCCAATAAAACCCTGATCGAATAAGATGTTCTGCACTTGGGCGATGGCGGTGGCCCCCACACATCCACCCGAGGATCTCTGTACCGCGCCGCCTAACATGATGACCTCAAACAGCGGTTTTTCCAGCAAAACGGCGGCAATCTCTGGGGAGTTAGTCACTACGGTTAACGCCAGTTCGGCGGGCAGGGCTTCAGCCATCGCTAAATTTGTGCTGCCCGTGTCGATAAAAATGCAACTGCCGGATTTGACCAACCGGGCGCACCTCTGCGCGATACTGTTTTTTTTCGCCACATTAATGTTCTTGCGTACAGCGATGTCTTCGGATTCAGGAAGGGCAATGACCGCGCCGCCATAAACCTTTTTACACACGCCATCTTTACTTAGCTCATGCAGGTCGCGGCGGATCGTATGTTCAGAAACGCCTAGCCGACTGGCGAGCTCGGAACAAATGACTCTGCCGTTTTCCTGCAAGATCTGATAGATAAGCGCCTGGCGCTGTTCCGGGAAGGCAGCATAATCAAGCATAAATACTCCAGATAAAACAAATAACGAGCAATAATGAGCATGATCGTGCATGATGATTAACGATGTCAACACCCTTGAGAACGTACTGTTCGAAATACTACGAGAAGAGGTTCGCGATGAAGATTGCGCATATGGCTTTATGGACACAGGATCTCGAGCAGCAAGCTCGTTTCTGGGTCACGTTCTTTGACGGCAAGATTAACGAAAAATACTGCAGTAAAACCAATCCTGGATTTGAATCTTATTTTGTGCGTATTGGCGATGAGGTTGCGATTGAAATAATGACCAAACCGGGCCTTACAAGACGGCAGCCAGACAATAATACCTGTGGATGGGTACACCTTGCGCTCTCTGCAGGCTGCGCGGAAAAAGTTGATGCCATCGCGAGACGTGCGCAGGAACAGGGGATTTTACTTTCTGCTCCACGAACTACCGGTGATGGCTATTACGAAGCGGTAATACAAGATCCTGACGGCAATTTAATTGAGATTGTTGCCTAACGTTGTACAAATTTCCCTGCTGATAAATGGCATCGGGGACTGATTATTGATGAGTATTGTTCATAGGTTCGTTCTTATTTAACCCTCTAATCAGCGGTGTGTCAGGCCTCTATAATTTTACTGTTTTCAGTATCCGGCGGCAGTACGCTGGCGTTATTTTGGAGAGTCATACATGCAACATCAACTGGATGCCAGACAGCAGGCAATCATACCTATTGCCGCGTTTACCGCTACAGGTCAGGGTGAAAACCTGGACGCGGCGTTGAATGCCGGGCTGGATGCGGGGCTCACCCTCAATGAAGTGAAGGAAATTCTACTACAGCTTTATGCTTACTGCGGTTTTCCCCGCAGCCTGAACGGACTTGCTTGTTTAATGTCTGTGGTTAAACGCCGTAGAGAAAGAGGAATTACCGACGCAGAGGGAAATCCGGCCACGCCGCCGACGGAGGGCTGGGACAGCTTCCTGGCGGGGAGTCGCACACAGAGCCAGCTCGTTGGGCATCAGGTCAGTGGGCCGCTGTTCGACTTTGCCCCTGCCATTGATGTCTGGCTAAAGGCACATTTATTTGGCGATATTTTTCAGCGTGATGTCCTTAACTGGAAGATGCGGGAGTTAGCGACGGTTTCTGCGTTAGCGGTATTAGGCGGTGTGAACAGTCAACTGAAGAGCCATTTTGCTATCAGTCTGAATATCGGTATGACTACTGATCAACTGATTGAATTTATTGCAATACTTGAACAGCATTGTGGTGCTGAGATAGCGACTAATGCCCGCGCTGTTCTTGATGAATGTCGCTTATGAATGCTGGTTAAGGTAATACCTAATCCCTGAGGAAATCATAATGGTCATGAACGTGAAGGGTTATGCCGCTCTGGCGGTGAAAGAAGATCTGGTTCCACACAGCTTCGTTCGTCGCGATCCGCGCGAAGATGATGTGGTGATTGATATCTTGTACAGCGGTGTTTGCCACTCAGATATCCACAACGCCTATAATGACTGGGGCGGCGCTAAGTATCCGATGGTGCCGGGACACGAAATCATTGGCCGTGTGGTGCATGTCGGGAAGTCGGTGACCAAATTTGCCGTAGGCGATCTCGCCGGGGTTGGCTGCATGGTTGACTCATGCCAGCATTGTAGCGCTTGCGAACAGGGGCTGGAGCAATATTGCGAAGAGGGTAACACGCTCACGTATAACGATATCGATCGTCATGACGGGCTGCCTACCTTCGGGGGCTATTCCGACAAGATTGTCGTTACCGAAAAGTTTGTGGTGAAGGTGCCAGAAGGGATAGATTTACGCGGTGCCGCGCCGCTGCTTTGTGCCGGGATCACCACATGGTCGCCGCTGCGTCACTGGCAGGTTGGAGAGGGCAGTAAAGTCGCGGTTGTTGGGTTGGGCGGCCTTGGGCATATGGCCATCAAACTCGCTAATGCGTTGGGGGCTGAAGTTACGCTGTTCACGCGTTCTCCGGGCAAAGAAGCAGATGCCAGACGTCTGGGCGCCAGTCACGTTGTGCTTTCCACTTACCCTGAGCAGATGAAGGCCGCCGCTAATCAGTTTGACCTGATTATTGATACTGTCCCGTACGTTCATGACCTGAATCCCTATATCCCAACGTTGGCGCTAAGCGGTACGCTGGTGCTGGTTGGCTATCTGGGCGCGTTGGATCCGTTCCTGAATACGGTTCCCCTGATTCTCGGGCGGAAATCTGTTGCGGGGTCGGTTATCGGCGGGATTGCAGAAACGCAGGAGATGTTGGATTTTTGCGGCCAGCACGGTATTACAGCCGATGTCGAAGTGATCAATATTCAGGATATTAATAACGCCTGGCAGCGGATGTTGAAAAGCGATGTGAAATACCGCTTTGTAATTGATATTGCCTCGCTGAAATAACGGTAGAAAGACGCGGATTTCCGCGTCTTTACTTTTTGTTAGTGTGCCGATGGCGATACTTCAGGATTATCCATATACAGCGTCTGGCTGGGGAATGCAAAGTCGGCGCCGTTTGCCTGGACTATCGAAATGATTTTCAAATAAACGTCTTGTTGTACTGTAAGCCATTCCTGCCATATGGTAGTTTTCGTGAAGCAATACACCATGATATTTAATGATGAATCTGCAAATTCATTGAAATAGACCAGTAGCGTTTGCTTCTGGTCTATCCCTGGATGATTTTGCAGCATTTGCCTGACCGCCTCGACAACAGCCTCAATTTTATCGGCATCTTCATATCGTAACCCGATCACCGTTTTGATTCTTCTGTTGGTCATACGCCCTGGATTTTCTACGCTGATAGAGGAGAAAATCGAGTTTGGGACATATAACGGACGATGATCGAAGGTGTTTATTTTGGTCATTCGCCAGCCAATTTCTGTCACTGTGCCTTCAATATTACGGTCCGGGGAACGGATCCAGTCACCGATGCTAAACGGTCTGTCGAAGTAGAGCATGATGCCGGAGAAAAAATTGCTCAGGATGTCTTTACCTGCCATACCTACAGCGATACCACCGATGCCGCCAAAGGTTAGCAGACCAGATAAGCTCATGCCGAAATGTTCGCCATACAGCAAAATGATGGCGACCACGATGGTAATCTTAATGATCCGCGACAGGATCCCCGCGCTGGTAATATCTCTGCCTTTATTAATCTGCGTTTTTTCAAACTGATTAATCACCAGAAAGAGTTTGATCGTCAGAATCAGCGCAATCAACGAGGTGCAGATAAAATCGACTACGCTGGGAGAGATAAATTTCAGGTTGTAACTCTCGATCACGTTATTGGCAATACTGCCGAACGTTCCAATGATAATGGCATAGACGAAAAATTGTGCCGCATGAAATATGAATCCTTTGCAACGTCGTTCGCCACGGTGAAACCAAACGCTCATCAGCACCAGTGCGGTAAAACAACTGAGAATTACCGTCAAATTAAACGCATTATTCATAAACAGTTCAGCGATCATGATCCTTCCTGGCAGCTCCGTGGTTGCTAAATATCATCTGACATTCTGCTCATCGGATATTTTACGCAGTTTTGGCGCTCAGATCATTAACCAAAGGGCGAGAGAAATAATGCAATCAGCGCTAATTTCAGCGCAATCGCGCAGGGGTCACTGATGAATAGGCGTTATGTAGCAGACAGTAAGTTGATGTCATGGTATTGTTAGCGCAAGGTAACGAGTTTTTATCTGCAAAAGGACAGTACTATGATCATGGCTAAGCTGAAGACAGCGAAGGGACGAAAGTTTTTGTTGTGCCTGCTTGGAGTGTTTATTATCGCAGCGTCAGTAGTCACGCGAGCGACGATCGGTGGCGTTATTGAACAGTATGACATTCCGCTATGCGACTGGACCGCCTCAATGTATGCCATTCAATCTGCAATGATTTGTGTCTACAGCATGGTGTTTACCATTCTGCTTGCCATCCCTCTGGGCATCTACTTCCTCGGTGGCGACGAGAAACACTAATTATTTGTTATGCCGGATGAATATCCATCCGGCATTGTATGGTGTGGTTAGTCGTCTTCGTCGTCGTCCAGCTCAACGGGCGTCTGATACTGATCCGGCTTGATAACCAGCAGGTCACAGCGTAGATGATCGATAACCTGTTCCGCGGTATTTCCCAGGAACGCGGCAGAGATGCCGGTACGTCCAACGGTGCCCAGGACCACGATGCCCGCCTGTAAGTGTTCGGCTAAATCAGGAATAACCTCTTCAGGCAACCCTTTTTCAACGTGTGTTACTTTCTCATCAATACTGAATTTCTGCCGTAATGCCTTCATGGCCAGCAAATGCTGTCCACGGATCGCATCGTTATATACGCTGGGATCAAATTCAGGGAGCTCAATCGCAATGTTGATGGGGGTAACAGGGTAGGCGCCAACCAGATGCACTTCGGTATGGTTAACCTGTTCCGCCAGTTGCAGCGTTTCTTTGACCAGTTTTTCATTGAGGGCGTTGTGATAGGCCTCTTCACTGGCGAGGTTCACCGCAACCAGCGCTTTACCGCCCTCAGGCCATGGCTGGTCTTTAACCATCCACACTGGGCTTGGACATTTACGCAATAAATGCCAGTCGGTTGGGGTGAAAATCACGGCTTCCAGACGGTCGTGTTGGTGCGCCATTTTTAGCACCAGGTCATGTTTCGCACTGATGACTTCCTGGATGATGGCTTCAAAGGGGCGGTTGTGCCAGACTACTTTTATCTCAAGTGGGATCCCTGCTTCGATATAGTATTTCGCTTGTTCACGTATCCACGCCGTTCGCTGGCTGATGACACCCTGACGCATTGCCGTACGCTCATCGGGCGACAGCAGGGTAGTCATCTCATAGGAAAAGTCGTAGATCGGCAAAAAGGCTTTAATTTTGCCACCAATCCGTTGATGCAAATAAACAGCTCGCCGTAATGCTGGTTGATCGTCCTGGTTAGGGTCGATGACGACCAGCATATTTTTATACATAGCCATACAGGGTCTCCTTACAACTGTCATCGCAGTTTGTAATTAAAAGAGTAACCCAATAATGTGGATTGAAACAGGGGAGAACCTCCTGCCAGATCAATAAATCGGGAAAATTTAGTGATTTGACAGGAGGATAACAGAGATATTTGCAGAACGATTATGCAACGTTACGCGTGTGGCCAGCAAGAACTGCCAGAGCGTCGCTATTCTCAATAGTGATATATTTGCCTTTTACCGCCAGCATACCGCTTTTCTGGAAACGACCCAGCAGACGGCTAATTGTTTCAACCGTTAGACCGAGGTAGTTACCGATGTCGCCACGGGTCATGGTCAGGCGGAATTCACGAGGCGAGAATCCACGCTGGGCGAAGCGGCGGGACAAATTGTAGATAAAGGCCGCCAGGCGTTCTTCAGCGTTTTTCTTCGACAACAGCAGGATCATGTCCTGGTCGCCTTTGATTTCGCCACTCATCAGACGCATCATCTGTTGACGCAGATTCGGCATTTTGCCGGACAGATCATCCAGAGTTTCGAAAGGAATCTCGCATACCATTGAGGTTTCCAGCGCCTGGGCAAAGCTGGGGTGATGACCGCTGCCAATCGCGTCAAAACCTACCAGGTCACCTGCCAGATGGAAACCGGTGATTTGCTCATCGCCTTGCTCGGTAATGGTATAGCTTTTAATCGTTCCGGAGCGGATAGCATAAAGTGATTTAAGCTCATCACCTGCTTTAAAGAGCGTCTGCCCCTTTTGGATAGGCTTTTTGCGCTCGATGATGTTATCGAGCTGGTCAAGCTCATGCTCGTTAAGTGTGAACGGGATGCAAAGCTGGCTGATGCTGCAATCCTGGCAATGGATAGCACAACCGCCAGACTGAATGCGCCGTATAATTCGCTTTTCCGGGATCATAGGTCTGCTCAAGCCGTAATTGATATTTGTCAATTTTAACATCTTTTTGGTGAGCACGTAAGCCTGAGCTACTCCCAATAGAGAATAATTCAGGCATAACTGGGTTGAATGTTTGTATCTACCTGATTAACCGCACTTTATTTAAGGCTGTATTATGTGGAAGTGTGATGAATAAGGCATTAATTGCCTGGATTCTAGAGTAGCAAATAGCCCTCATGACGCAATAACCACTCTTTTCGTTGCACACCACCGGCATATCCGGTCATGGTACCGTTACGCCCAATGACGCGATGACAAGGGACGACAATGCTTACCGGGTTTGATCCATTCGCCGCCCCGACGGCTCTGGCAGCACCAGGACGTCCCAGTTGTTCGGCCAGTTGACCATAATGCATGACCTGTCCACAGGGAATGGTACGTAACGCTTGCCAGACTTCACGCTGGAAAGGTGTCCCTGCGGTGGCGGTTTCCAGTGTGTCAATAATGCTAAGGTTTCCGGCAAAATATTCAGCCAGCTTATCACTCAATCCGCCAGGGTTTTTGGCAGCAATACGCTGATAACCTTCAGCGCGATAATGAATGTCCAGCAACTGCACCATACGATCGCTGTGTTGATCCCATTCGACCGCGCGCAGACGAAATTGCTCATCGCAAATAATCCACAGCGGGCCCAACGGTGTGGCGATGGTATCTTCCAGTAAGTTCAGCATCCGTTTCTCTCATTACAGCATTACAGGCAAGGTGACACATTATCACGCCAGTTATCGTCGCAGCTATACCTCTAAAAATGGATATCAGTTTGTTGGAAGTAGATCGCTTTCACGGCGTGAATCTGGTGAATTATTGGAAATAACCGTAAACCGTTGTCGGTATAACAGTGCGCGGTTATGATAAGACCCGTCGTAATACGCTGGAGGATGAAACATGAACCTTGATGACGCATCGTTGTTTCTTGACGCGATGGGGGATGTTCAACCGCTGAAAGGCTGCACCGAGGTGCACTGGCAGCCCACGCGCAATCTCCGCGCTCCGGCACGTATTGATACGCTCCAATTGGATAATTTTCTCTCGACGGGTTTTCTCGATATTGTCCCGTTAAGCGTACCATTGGAATTTCGTCGCGAAGGTTTGCAGCACGGCGTGACTGACAAGCTACGAACCGGCAAATATCCGCAGCAGGCGAGTCTCAATCTCGTCCGTCAGCCCGTTGAAACCTGCCGTCAGATGCTCTTCAGTTTTATTCTGCAGGCACAGCAAGAAGGATTGCGTAACGTGCTGGTGATACACGGCAAGGGGCGCGACGATAACTCTCATGCCAACATTGTTCGCAGCTATGTAGCGCGTTGGCTGACGGAATTTGAAGATGTACAAGCCTACTGTGCCGCACTGCCGCATCACGGCGGCAGCGGGGCATGCTATGTGGCATTACGTAAAACCGCGCAGGCAAAACAGGATAACTGGGAGCGTCACGCTAAGCGCAGTCGCTGACCGACATAAACATCAGGCGGCCAGCACCCGGTTCCGCCCTTCGTTTTTGGCTTTGTACAGCGCGTCGTCAACGCGTTTGAATAGCTCATCGATGCTTTCATTCGTTTCGTGCCGCGCAACGCCGATGCTGACGGTAAAGCGGGGAAGGCCAGGGAGCGTCACCTTGGCCACCGCCGCGCGTATTACTTCTGCGAGATTAAGGGCAACCTCCAGTGAGGTTCGTGGCAGAAGGAGCACAAATTCTTCACCTCCCCAGCGAAAAATCAGGTCGTCCTTTCTTGCACAGGACTCCAGCGTTCGTGCCAGAGCGCAAAGCACATCGTCACCTCTTAAATGACCGAAGAGATCGTTAATGCTTTTAAAGCGATCGGTGTCGATTAACAGCAGGCTGTAGTCCTGCGTTAATGACATCGCGTGCGTCTGTTGCGGTTCGGTTACCTGATAAAAATGTCGGCGGTTAAGTAATCCGGTCAGGGCGTCACGCAGGGCCGCTTGTTCAAGTTCCTGCTCCAGCCTTTTTTGTTCGGTAATGTCATGAATGATGCACAGCATGAGCTTATTGCCATAGATTTCGATCGGCCCGGCATAAGTTTGTACGTGACGTGAGGAACCATCAGCAAGCTTATGAACAAAATGCAAGGGCTTATGGCCGCCGGGCAGATGGGCGATTTCATGCATCACCGGTAGGATATGACGGCCCAGCATGTTGATTTCCCATGTATGTTTCTGGCACATCACATCATGGCTGTAACCATAAAAATTCAGGGCACTGAGATTCGCATCGACGATCAAACCATCTCGAGATGGATCGATAAGTAACATCGGCGCGGAATTAGTCTGGAAGAAGCGCGCGTAAAATCCCTGCTTGTTTCGCTGATAGTTCGCAGAACGACTGGCTTTCAGTCCCTGCGCGGTCGGTGTTTCAATGCCTTCGAAAACGATGATATCGCCAATATCCGGGAGCGAGTTAATGGACAGGCGGCTGGCCATCGCAGTTTCCTCACCGTTGCGATAAACCGTGAGAATTTCCACAATATAGTGATGATTTTTCAAGTCGCTGAGATACATGGTTAAATCATTTTGTGCATATGTTGAGAATATGCCTTTTCGCAGTGGAGAAAAACAGGGATCCTGCATTAGCTCCCGTGCAACGGCATTTGCGAACACAAGTTCTTCGGTATGTGGTGAAACTATCCAAACCGGAAGAGTTAATAAATCCAGTGAATGCAGCGCGGTTATATTCATCGATAATCCCGTTATCTTATCTGCTGTGTTGCCCATTTAATGGCGAATTTTTTATATTACCGTCTCATAATGTTTTGATTGTCGGTGAGACAAGGGGGTACAACTGGTTTTTTTTGATGTTGGTTGCAATTCATGGTACTGGCTATGCCAATAATAGTAGACACTATTTTGGCATGTTTACCGTTATCGCTAAAATATACTTTCAATTTTTAATTCTAGTGCCAGACACGGTTTCAACATCAATATATTTGAATGAATCGGGCTGGAATCATCAACAAAAATGGTGATCCCCATACATTGGGTCACGCCACCAGATAATCGCCAGAAGGCAGCTCAATGTCAGCCAGAGATCGCCACCTTGACTGTACTCATATTTTTACACTGTGTATTAGTTAGAACCACAAAATATTAAGAATGCTGCAATAGTGCTTATATATGTATTCATGATAATTATAACTCTGTACGTTTTACATTCGCTGCGTGCTCACCATCACAATAATCTGATAACAAACCTGGCCATCACCTTTGGTGGAGTAAATCACTGGATTAAGGCAAATAAATAGCGCCATTGTGTGCTTTAAGTAAAAAGGTTATCGACTCTTATTGAATATTCACTTTTCGTATCCGAGCTATGGCAATTTATATTGCAGGTGCTATAAAAAATAATATTCTCCTCGTTTTCTTGGTAAACAGGGCTAAAATGTTAAATGATATTAGCGTCAGGACCTTTATTGTTTTATTTTTGGTGATTACGGCAGTGGCTCTCAATGTGGTGGAAATAATACTTTCAGCTAGCGTTGATGTTATTATTGGTACCAACTTAGTAAGCTTTATTTCTATAGTATGTCTGTGGGGATACATGACCAAATATCTGGTGATGCCGATTAATACGGTTAAAAGAAGTATTGAAGAGGTTACATCCGGGAATCTGGCGATCAGCATTCCAGAATTTGGTAATAACTGCGCGGGTAGACTTATTCCGGGCATCAATAGCTTATCCAGTAATATTTCAACACTTGTGAATGAGATAAGGATATCTTCACAAACGGCGATGGCGCTCTCAGAACAGCTTGCAGAACGTAGCGCCGAGCTTTTAGTGAAAACAGAACAGCAATCCGGAGCATTAATGCAGACGGCTGCCAACATGGATGAGATCGCGGTGAATACGCGAAACAATGCTGATAACACGCAAATAGCCAGCGCCCAGGCGACAATTGCCACGCAGTGCGCCCGACAGGGGGGCGAATTAATGGTGCAGGTGGCGACAAATATGCGATCAATCACCGAATGCGCGGAACAGATGACTGAAATTATTACGCTGATAGATGGTATCGCATTCCAGACAAATATTCTGGCATTGAATGCAGCTGTGGAAGCGGCGAGGGCCGGGGAACATGGCAAAGGGTTTTCCGTGGTGGCCGGTGAGGTAAGAAAGCTGGCGCACCGTAGCGCAGATGCAGCTAAGAATATTAAACAGCTGATTGCCCAGACTCATCAAAATGTTCAGCAAGGCGCGGCTATCGTAGGCGAAGCAGAAAAAAATATGCAGGATATCGTCGGGGGCGCCGGGCAATTAAGCTAGTTAATGGGCGAGATATTAACAACTACCCAGGAGCAGGAGAAAGGGATCATCAGGATCACGCATGCTCTGGCCGAACTGGAGAACGTAACGCAAAGTAATGCCGTTATGGTGGATGAGCTTTCTGATTCATCTGGCATCCTGAAAAACCAGGTTATTGATCTCCAGTCCCGGACCCATCAATTTCGCTTAAGTAAGACACTTGAGCCCGCAATACACCAGCGAGCATAACAGGCTCTCTCTCACCACAAGCGTCGCATTCGTCGACGCTTTTTCTGTTATCGGATACTTTTATGAATCATTTCAGCGCAATGGGACAATGAGATATTGCTTAACCTATTCTGACGGCTAGACTATCGAAAAAAGCTGAATGTTTGTGGAGGCGTTGTGGAAGCCATTAAGGGAACGGATGTTAATGTGCCAGATGCCGTGTTTGCCTGGCTGCTGGATGGCCGTGGTGGGGTGAAACCGCTGGAAAATAACGATGTTATCGACGCTCAGCATCCCTGCTGGCTGCATCTTAATTATACCCATTCTGAAAGTGCGCAATGGCTGGCGACCACGCCTCTGCTTCCTAATAATGTGCGTGATGCGCTGGCGGGTGAAAGTACGCGTCCACGCGTAAGCAGAGTCGGGGAAGGTACGTTAATCACGCTGCGCTGTATTAATGGCAGCACCGACGAGCGACCTGACCAGCTGGTCGCTATGCGCTTGTATATGGATGAACGTCTGATTGTCTCAACGCGCCAGCGCAAAGTACTGGCACTGGATGATGTGGTCAGCGATCTCCAGGAAGGTACAGGGCCGGCTGACTGCGGTAGCTGGCTGGTGGATGTCTGCGATGCGTTAACCGATCATGCCAGCGAGTTTATCGAGCAACTGCACGACAAGATTATAGACCTGGAAGATAACCTGCTCGATCAGCAAATCCCCCCACGCGGATTCCTGGCATTACTGCGCAAGCAACTGATTGTGATGCGCCGCTATATGGCGCCTCAGCGGGATGTCTATGCGCGCCTGGCGAGTGAGCGTTTAGCCTGGATGACCGACGATCATCGGCGACGGATGCAGGATATCGCCGACAGGCTGGGAAGAGGGCTGGATGAGATAGACGCCTGTATCGCCCGGACCGGTATCATGGCGGACGAAATTGCGCAGGTTATGCAGGAGTCTCTGGCGCGCCGCACCTATACAATGTCCTTGATGGCGATGGTTTTTCTACCCAGTACATTTTTAACCGGGCTGTTTGGCGTTAACCTCGGTGGTATCCCCGGCGGCGGCTGGCAGTTTGGCTTCTCACTTTTCTGTATTCTGTTAGTGGTCCTGATTGGTGGTGTTACTTTATGGTTGCATCGTAGTAAATGGTTGTAACAACAACATTTTTTATCGGCTTTTGCGCATGAAAACGGCCAGGTTTTTGAGCGAAGTCAATAAACCATCTACCTATTCGGGGCAATATCTCACTCGCAGGTGAATGCAACGTCAAGCGATGGGCGTTGCGCTCCATATTGTCTTACTTCCTTTTTTGAATTACTGCATAGCACAATTGATTCGTACGACGCCGACTTAGATTAGTCGGCTTTTTTTTGCCTGCAGGAAATCAGCGTCTACCCTAAAAGAGTCAACCTGATGACTGGAGGGCTATATGACCTGTCTGATTGCAATGCTACAGCGGCAAGTACTAAACGCTGATTCGCTACCCACCGACCCGGTTCCTGTTCCCGATCCGCTACCTCGTCCGCAGCCTATGCCGGATCCGCCACCGGATGAAGAGCCGATTAAATTGTCGCATCGCGAGCGCAGATCTGCGAGGATACGCGCCTGCTGAATGTAAGTTTTTACCGCGAGATTAAATTGTGACCGCTTTTTCGACCCTGAATGTTTTACCTGCCGCCCAACTCGAGAACCTCAACGAGCTGGGCTACCTTGAAATGACGCCTGTTCAGGCTGCTGCGTTACCGGCAATCCTGGCGGGGAGAGATGTTCGCGTGCAGGCTAAAACCGGCAGTGGCAAAACGGCTGCTTTTGGTCTGGGGTTGTTACAGCATATTGATGCCGCGCTGTTTCAGACGCAGTCTCTGGTGCTGTGCCCAACGCGTGAGCTTGCCGACCAGGTGGCAGGGGAACTGCGTCGGTTAGCGCGCTTTCTGCCAAATACCAAGATTTTAACCCTGTGCGGCGGGCAGCCCTTTGGCGCACAGCGTGACTCCCTACAACATGCGCCACATATTATTGTCGCCACACCGGGGCGTTTACTTGACCACCTGCAAAAGGGCACCGTTTCTCTGGACGCTCTGAATACGCTGGTGATGGATGAAGCCGATCGCATGCTGGATATGGGTTTTAGCGATGCGATTGATGAGGTGATCCGCTTTGCGCCAGCATCGCGTCAAACCTTGCTATTTTCAGCGACCTGGCCGGAGGCGATTGCCGCCATCAGCGGTCGGGTGCAGCAGGATCCGCTCACGATCGAAACCGATACGGTGGATGCGCTGCCGGCGATTGAACAGCAATTTTTTGAAACGTCCAGCCACGGTAAAATCCCGCTGCTGCAAAAATTGCTCAGTCAGCATCAGCCCGCATCCTGCGTGGTTTTTTGTAATACCAAAAAAGATTGCCAGGCCGTTTGCGATGCACTGAATGCGGCAGGGCAAAGCGCACTTTCGTTACATGGCGATCTTGAACAGCGCGATCGCGATCAGACGCTGGTACGTTTTGCCAACGGTAGCGCACGTGTACTGGTTGCTACCGATGTGGCCGCGCGTGGTCTGGATATCAAGTCGCTGGAACTGGTGGTTAACTTCGAACTGGCGTGGGATCCTGAAGTCCATGTCCATCGTATTGGACGAACTGCTCGCGCTGGTAACAGCGGTCTGGCGATTAGTTTCTGCGCACCGGAAGAAGCGCAACGTGCCAATATCTTGGCTGAAATGCTGCAACTCAAACTGAACTGGTTGCCTGCGCCAGGCAATGGTTCAATCCTGCCTCTGGAAGCTGAGATGGCTACGTTGTGCATTGATGGCGGTAAAAAGGCTAAAATGCGTCCCGGCGATGTTTTGGGCGCTCTGACCGGCGATATTGGTCTGGATGGGGCTGATATCGGCAAAATCGCCGTCCATCCGGCGCATGTCTATGTCGCAGTTCGCCAGACTGTGGCGCATAAGGCATGGAAAAAATTGCAAAACGGAAAGATTAAAGGCAAGACCTGCCGCGTTCGTTTATTGAAATAAATGCGCGTTGGAGCGCCTGATGGCGCTCCGCTTATCCGGCATGATAAGTTACTTCACTTCCACAACGTTCAGGCGCAACTCATCCAGTTGGGTATCATCCTCTTCTGGCTGCCAGCCCGCGGGTTGCAGCGGGATCTCTTCGCGGTCAAACGCTAAATCACCACCGTCCACAACTTCTGAGCCGTGTTTAATGCCTTTAAAATCGAACAGATTGATATCACTCAAATGAGAAGGTACAACGTTCTGCATTGCGCTGAACATGGTTTCAATGCGGCCTGGATAGCGTTTGTCCCAGTCGCGCAGCATATCAGCGATGACCTGACGTTGCAGGTTAGGCTGTGAGCCACACAGGTTACACGGAATAATCGGGAAACCTTTCGCTTCAGAGAAACGCTCAATATCTTTCTCACGGCAGTAGGCCAGTGGACGGATCACGATGTGCTTACCATCATCACTCATCAGCTTCGGCGGCATACCTTTCATTTTCCCGCCGTAGAACATGTTTAAAAACAGCGTTTGCAGGATGTCATCACGATGGTGCCCGAGCGCAATCTTGGTGGCGCCTAACTCGGTTGCCGTGCGGTACAGAATGCCGCGACGCAGGCGAGAGCAGAGCGAGCAGGTCGTTTTACCTTCAGGAATTTTATCTTTGACGATACCGTAGGTATTTTCTTCGACGATTTTATACTCAACGCCCAACTGTTGCAGATACTCCGGCAGAATATGCTCCGGGAAGCCGGGTTGTTTCTGATCGAGGTTAACCGCAACTAAGGAAAAACTGATCGGCGCGCTTTGCTGCAAATTACGCAGGATCTCCAGCATGGTATAGCTGTCTTTCCCTCCGGAAAGGCACACCATAATGCGATCGCCGTCTTCGATCATATTGAAGTCGGCAATCGCTTCGCCCACGTTGCGACGCAGACGTTTTTGCAATTTGTTCAGGTTGTATTGTTCTTTCTTTGTAACTTGTTGATTATCTTGCATTATTACCGTTCTCAAAAACCAAAAGGGGCATATAAGGGGCAAACTTCCATCACAGGGCTAGTTTGTTATTCAACATTGCAACTTGATCGCCATTCATTTCTTCAATCCATGCACTGTAGACTTCGTACACCATCTGCGTGTTTCATGCCCCATCTGATTAGCTATAAATGATGGGTTCGCTCCAGCCGATGACAGCCAGCAGGCAAAAGTATGCCGCGTATGGTACGGATTACGGCGACGAATACCAGCACGTTTTACAGCAGCGTTCCATCTCGCACCGATGCTACTCATCGCCCAGTCTATTCATTTCAGCCCGGCGGGGGGCTGAACATCAAGCAGCTCAAATCGAACATGAGCAAAAACATGGTTGCATCAATTTACCGCACAAGTCCAGCTATGCAGTATGTACTGGCGTTTTACGGGAAAGCATCAGCATGAAACCGACATACGAAGAACTTGAAGCAAAAGCGCTCGATATGTTTGGGGCTGGCTATAACAGCGCTGTAGTTCACTGTGAAAGCGTATTGCATCAGGCATGTGTCGCCGCTGGCATTGGCGTGAAGGGGGAGTGAGATGGCAGATCAAACGATTTTAGCCGTGTGCTGCGGCTCCCGCATGTTCTGGTTCAACAAACAGGACACCCGTGCCGTGTTCACTGATATCCGCGCCTGACGTGAAACCTGCAATAGGCCAGCGCACCGGGAAGAGCGATAAAACCCATTGGATTCTCTTTGTAAAGGATTAACCCAAAGCCAGGATGCATAGCGCAATAAAAAAGCAGGATAATAATCCTGCTTTGATCTGTGGTTTCTTAGTTATTTTCCAGACAGTTTTCTCCAGATACCTTGGCTAATGCCAAAAGCAAAAGCTAAGAAAACAAGACCAGACCAACGCTCTATCCCTTGCGCCATCACCAGCATAGCAACTCCGATACATCCAAGAGGAATAGCAGTGATAACAAAAAGAATAATACCCCAAAAAAATTGGCCTGCAGTGGGCTCTTGAGACATGACAACACCTTTAATGAAGGAAACCGTTAACTAACGCGCGATTTTTTATGGTTATTATATAGTTCCATGTAGCACTGAGGCTTCTGTGTTTGCTGTACCTTCCATAGGCGTTTCTTCTAATTTTACAAAAGTAACTAGTTGTTTCAACCCCTATTTATGGTGGGTGTTATGTTTCCCACGTTTGTCTGCTAAGTCGCGATTAACCTGTTTCTACTGTATGTGGTCGTCAACTGGGCTCCTCTGCCCGGCGTAGAACTAGTGCGTGCTAATTTGCCGGAACTATGCCAGTCGAAACAAATCGCAGTATGACCGATATCGTTTCCATATGCTTAATAACGTAATTATTCAGTGAGCGTATAATTCATACTTTCTTATGGGGATTGTATGGAGTGGGGGTATCTATAGTTTTTCAGAGAGCCTGATTCACAGGTTGTTTAGAACAATTATCTCTGGAGTTAACTATGGCTTCTATTAAAGAAAGTGAAAGCTATATCAAAGCACTCAAAGCATTAATTGACGCAAGCAAAGAATATGAAAAAGATGGTGGTGTTGATGACAAGGCAAAGATTGATATCGAAGAGTTTTGTAAGTTCTATTCAAAACGTAAACTATCAACCGTTCTAACTGCGCTCATTCTTGTTTTGGGATGGTCTCCTGGCGTTCCTGCGGGGGCAGTTGATGCCTTGAAAAAAATTAAAGAGTTTTTTGATACAATCTGCACGACAAAAGCAGCATAAATATATCCAATTTCTTTATAGGCCTCGCCTTTGTGCGGGGCTTTTCATTTCAGGGGCATAGGAATCATCCGTTACGTGCTTTGTTGATAAATCCAGCCCCGTGAAGCCTGACCCTCTACACACGGAATAACTATGTCTGAGCCAATCACAATTGCCAGTGGAGTGACCTCCGATAGGGATTACTTTCGCCACTATGTTCCCGGAGGCGACGCCTGGCGTAATGTTATGCGAGCGGCCGGGGCGGCAATGTATGTGCTGACACCAGAGCCTCATCAACTATGGAAGCAGATGCTTTTTGCAGTCATCCCGTTTATGGGGGGCGTGTTCTTCTCCGTTCCCATGATCAAGATACTCGCAGGAGTTATCAACTCAGCTCTCGGGCTGTTGCAGCCGTTGGTAAGTATCGAAGTCTCACCGAATGTCGGTGCAAAGCGTCCACACTAGAAACCTCCAGCCAGATGTCAGACTAAAAGTATAGGGGCAAAAAAGGGGCATGAAGGGAAAAACAAAAAGCCCGCCACGATGTGCGGGCCAGGCAGCTTAGCGGACAACCAGAACCGAACACTCAGCATGACGCACCACGGCTGCGGCGTTAGAACCCAGCAGGTAAGTGGTGATGTCAGGTCGGTGAGAGGCAATAATGACCATATCAGCCGGTAATTTTTTAGCCATTTCCAGAATCTTATCTTTCGGCGCACCTTCCGCGACATGAACGTGCACTCTGTCCGTTGGGATATTGAACTTCTTGATAATCTCTTCCAGTTGAGATTTCGCTTCGGCTTTCAGATCGTCCATGGCCGGCAACTCTGCCGAGTAGGCCAATCCCAGGGAAGCGTAATAGGGCAGTGACGGAATAACGGTCAAAAAATGGACCTGCGCATCGTCAATTTTTGCTTCTGCTTCAACATGGGCAATAACGCGTTGAGTTAATTCTGAGTCTGAAATATCGATGGGTACAAGAATCGTTCTGTTCATAAAACCTCCTGTTTAAGTATCCACCTAAAGCTTACCGCGTAATGGCACTTTATGTACAATGACAAAGATCACATTTTGGTATCACTTTATTTTGATTTCAGGGAATTTTCCTTTTATTACCCCATCATAAAATCGACCTTTAGAGACGACGCTCAGGAAATCACGAAAAATACGGGCAGGCACATGCTGGTATTGCAGCGTAGACAATTGATGAAAGCGAATTTCAAGCGTGCAGGAGGATTCGTCGTAACCGACGGATGCAATACGGGATGATTTTACAGGGTGATGATTCATTGCAGGTATCCTCTACTACAGGTCTTTATGCAAGATATCATCTATCAGGGATGTGTTTTGATGCAATAGATATAATGTTTTGATCTGGATAAAACAGAATTGCGATAACAGAAAGGAAGCCCCCCGTTGCCAGCGGGCTGACAAACTTAGAACTGGTAAACCATACCCAGAGCTACAACGTCATCGGTAGAGATGTCATTGCGGGTGTAGAAACTGTCGTCTTCGTCCAGCAGGTTGATTTTGTAATCAACATAGGTGGAGAAGTTTTTGTTGAAGAAGTAAGTTGCACCTACGTCAGCATATTTCACCAGGTCTTTGTCGCCGTCGGTAGAGTTCAGGTCTTTACCTTTAGACATCAGGAAAGAGACTGCCGGACGCAGACCAAAGTCGAACTGGTACTGTGCAGTGACTTCGAAGTTCTGCGTTTTATTGGCTACACCGTTCTTGCCATAAGGAGTCATGTTACGGGTTTCGGAATACATGGTTGCCAGGTAGATGTTGTTAGCATCGTATTTCAGGCCAGTAGTCCACGCGTCAGCTGTATCACCGCCAGCAACGTCGCCTCCAGCTTTACCTGCATTAACCTGATCGTTAGTACGGTCAGACGTGGAGTATGCCGCACCGAAGCTTACACCCATACCCAGATCATAGGTAGAGGAGATACCGAAGCCGTCGCCGTTAGAGTTCTGAATCTTACGGTCGCCACCATTGTTGGTGCCTTCCTGCTCATCACTTGTTTGTTCGTTTGCGCCCTGATACTGCAGTGCAAAGTTCAGACCATCAACCAAACCGAAGAAGTCGGTGTTACGGTAGGTTGCTACGCCGTTAGCACGACCGGTCATGAAGTTATCAGCGTAGGTGTAGGAGTCGCCACCGAACTCAGGCAGCATATCGGTCCAGCCTTCTACGTCGTACAGTACGCCGTAGTTACGACCGTAATCGAATGAACCGTAGTCACCAACTTTAATACCCGCGAATGCCAGACGAGTCCATGAATCGCCTTTATCGCCACTTTCAGTACCGTTAGCCTGAACCTGATATTCCCACTGACCGTAGCCGGTGATCATATCGTTAACCTGAGTTTCACCTTTGAAACCCATACGCATATAAGTCTGATCGCCATCTTTGTTGGCGTCGTCGGAGAAGTAATGCAGACCGTCTACTTTGCCATACAGGTCTAATTTGTTGCCGTCTTTATTATAAACTTCAGCAGCGTGAGCCGCGCCTGCAGCCAGCAGGGCAGGAATTACGAGAGCCAGTACTTTTCTGTTCATTGAAATAATCCTTTAGTTTTTTTATTTAACCTGTGACTACCCATGTAGGGAGTAAAAGCATGCTAAAGGAGAAGTTCCGTAAAGAGATAAATATGAATTGTTACGTTTTAAGTAAAACTTTAAATAAATAATTCTGCAGAAATGGTGATAATTATCATGAATGTATTGGTTTAATATATATAAAATAAAAATTATACAAGTGAATTGTGTTGAGCTATTCTGCGCGTGTTATATGCCTTTATTGTCACGTTTTATTTTTTCGTTGACGTATTGATAGCCAATATTAATTAGCCAGCGAATAAATTGACAAGCCCGAACAACTGTTCGGGCTTTTTTTTTCGTTCCACTTTAACGCTGAGCTAAACGTATTACTCGGTTCCGCTCTTTTCCGCTTTACCTGCCAGTTGCGCCAGGAAATCGTAGCGTTTTTGCAGATCGGCTGTTGCGTCTTTCCACAGCTGTTCAGCAACTTCAGGCTGTTGGGCATTTAAGCGGCGGAAGCGCTGCTCGTTAAGTAAAGTTTCAGCCAGTGCATCTGACGGCGGGCGAGAATCCAGCGCCAATGGCAGTTTACCTTCGTCAGCACGACGCGGATCAAAGCGATACAGCGGCCAGAATCCGGTTGCCGTGAGTTGACGCATCTGATCGTGGCTCAACGCGAGATCATAACCATGCTCCTCGCAAGGGCTATACGCGATAATCAGCGACGGCCCCGGATAGGATTCCGCTTCCTGGATAGCTTTCACCGTCTGGTTCAACTGGGCACCCAGGGAAATCTGCGCGACATAAACATGCCCGTACATCATCATACTGACACCAAGATCTTTACGAGCCTTACGTTTGCCGTGCTCCCCAAATTTAGTGACAGCCCCAAGAGGCGTGGCTTTTGATGCTTGTCCGCCCGTGTTGGAGTAACACTGGGTATCCAGCACCAGAATATTGACGTTCTCGGTCAGGCTCAGGACGTGATCCAGCCCGCCGAAGCCAATATCGTAGGCCCAGCCATCACCGCCAATCAACCAGATGGATTTCTCAACCAGCGCGTCGGCATCGGTTAACAACTGCTGTGCGCCTTCGACATCTTTCAGGTGCTGGCGCAGGGCCGCTACTTGCTCACGACGAACCTCCGGCGTGGCTTCTGCATGCAGCGCGTCATTCAGCTCAGCTGGGATGTTATCGGCAAACTGCTCCAGCAGACGCATAACGCGCACTCGGTGTTGATCCACCGTCAGACGGAAGCCCAGGCCAAACTCGGCGTTATCTTCAAACAGCGAGTTTGCCCATGCTGGCCCACGCCCATTGGCATCGGTGGTGTAGGGCGTTGAGGGCAGGTTACCGCCATAAATTGATGAACACCCGGTGGCATTCGCAATCAACATCCGGTCACCGTACAGCTGAGTGAGTAGTTTGATATACGGCGTTTCACCACAGCCAGAGCAGGCGCCGGAATATTCAAATAGCGGCGTAATCAGCTGCGAGGTGCGAATATCAATACGTTCCAGTTTGGTGCGATCAATTTCCGGCAGATCGAGGAAGAAGTCATAGTTAACTTTTTCTTCTTCAACATGCTCAAGGCGCGACATCATATTGATGGCCTTGATTTCTGGATTTTGACGATCTTTCGCCGGGCACACTTCGACGCACAGATTACAACCGGTGCAATCCTCTGGCGCGACCTGCAGAACATATTTCTGACCACGCATATCGCGTGATTTCACATCCAGAGAGTGCAGGCTGGCAGGGGCGTTTTCCATCGCTTCTGGGGAAACCACTTTGGCGCGGATTGCCGAGTGCGGGCAAGCGGCAACGCAGTGGTTACATTGCGTACACAGCTCTTCTTTCCAGATGGGGATCTCTTCGGCGATATTACGTTTTTCCCAACGCGTGGTGCCCATTGGCCAGGTACCGTCTGGCGGCAGCGCGGAAACGGGAAGCGCATCACCCAGACCGGCGAGCATTGCTGCGGTGACGGTTTTCACGAAATCTGGTGCGGCATCAGAAACCACCGGTGGGCGGTTGGCGCTATGCGGATCAACCGGCTGCAGGGCCACTTCGGCGACGGATTCACGCGCCAGAGCCAATGCCTGCCAGTTACGTTCCACCAGATCCTGTCCTTTACTGCTGTAGCTTTTCGCAATTGCACCCTGCAATTCGATCAACGCGCTGTCGCCGGGTAAGATTTGCGTCAGGTGGAAGAACGCCATTTGCATCACGGTGTTTATACGCGCCGCCAGACCACACTCACGGGCGATTTTGGCCGCATTAATCACGTAGAAACGGGCTTTCTTCTGATTCAGCACCGCCTGAACTTCCTGTGGCAGACGCGCCCAGACTTCATCCACATTGTATGGGGTATTAAGCAGGAAGATACCGCCTGGTTTCAGGCGCTCGGCCATTTGATACTTATCGATAAATTGCAACTGGTGGCAGCCGACAAAATCGGCTTGTGAAACCAGATACGCTGAGCGAATGGGATGTTCGCTGACGCGCAGGTGGGAAACGGTCAGGCCGCCTGCTTTTTTCGAGTCATACACGAAATAACCCTGCGCATACCACGGCGTAGAGTTACCGATAATCTTGATATTGTTTTTGGTGGCCGACACGCTGCCATCGCTACCCAGGCCGTAAAACAGCGCTTCGAGCTTAGCGGTGCCGGGCAGGGTGTTTTCTGGCAAAGGCAATGACAGGTTGGTGACATCATCATAGATACCGACCGTGAAGCGTGGTTTTGGTTTCGCGCTATTCAGCTCATTAAAGACCGCCATGACGCAGTCGGGTCCAAACTCTTTGGACGAAAGACCATAGCGTCCGCCAATCACACGCGGTAAGGTTTCTCGTTCACCACAGTTAAACGCTTCCGCCAGCGCGGTCATGACATCCAGATATAATGGTTCTGCCTGCGCGCCGGGTTCTTTGGTGCGATCCAGAACGGCGATGCTCCGTACGGTTTCCGGCAGGGCGCGCAGCAAATGTCTGGCAGAGAATGGGCGGAACAGGCGCACTTTCAGCACGCCAACTTTCTCGCCGCGAGCCAGCAGTTCTTCGACGACTTCTTCACAGGTGCCAATCGCCGAGCCCATCAAAATAATGACGCGTTCTGCCTGCGGATGACCGTAATATTCAAATGGCTGGTACTGGCGACCCGTCGCCGCGGCGAAGTCGTTCATCGCCTGTTCGACGTGATCGTAAACCGCGTTGTACCACGGGTTGGTCGCTTCGCGTGACTGGAAGTAGGTGTCCGGATTCGCTGATGTACCGCGGATAACCGGATGCTCTGGATTTAGCGCCCGAGCGCGGTGAGCATCGATCTCCGCCTGAGGCATCAGTCCGAGGATCGTGTCATCGGCCAGCGGCACAATTTTGTTGATCTCATGCGATGTACGGAAACCATCAAAGAAATGAATAAACGGGACCCGGCTTTTGAGGGTGGCCATTTGCGAAATTAGCGCAAAGTCCTGTGCTTCCTGAACACTGCTGGCGCACAGCATCGCGCATCCCGTCTGACGTACCGCCATCACGTCGGAATGATCGCCAAAGATCGATAACGCGTGAGTCGCAATCGTACGTGCCGCAACGTGCAGAACAAACGGAGTCAGCTGCCCGGCCAGTTTGTACAGCGTTGGGATCATCAGCAGCAGGCCCTGCGATGAAGTAAACGACGTAGAGAGCGCACCGGTCTGCAACGCGCCGTGAACGGTCGCAATCGCACCGCCTTCTGACTGCATTTCTACGACGCGAGGAGTATCCCCCCATACGTTTTTCAGCCCATTTCCAGCCCAGGCATCCGCCTGTTCAGCCATCGTCGAACTGGGCGTAATCGGGTAGATGGCGATAACTTCGCTGGTACGAAATGCGACCGAAGCAACCGCACCATTACCGTCAATTGTTTGCATACTGACACCCTTACATTGCGCAAAAAGAGGGACTCGCGTAACAGCGGCGAATCCTGTAGTTATCCTTCTATTTTAGCAAAAGCCATTCAGGCGCATTTTCGCTTTTGTGTCCCTGGAATTAACAGAATGAATGGTTTGATCAAAAGAGCAGGCAAAAAATTGCCAGAAAATGTAAACAGCGCGCATAAATGCGCATATTGCCTCTCGACGGCAGTGTTTCCGCTGCCTATTATTTATGGCTGTGTCGTTTGGTTAATATTCAGAGGGGAGTAAGATGCGCGCAGCGTTTTGGGTAGGGTGTGCCGCGTTATTATTATCGGCGTGTAGCAGTGAACCTGTTCAGCAGGCAACCGCCGCGCATGTCGCACCGGGCATGAAGGCAGCAATGTCCAGTTCCGGAGAGGCAAATTGCGCCATGGTTGGTGGTTCGCTCTCCGTTGCTCGTCAACTGGATGGCTCAGCCATCGGCATGTGTGCGTTACCCAACGGCAAACGCTGTAGTGAGCAGTCGCTTGCCGCCGGAAGCTGCGGGAGCTATTGAGCCACCGCGTTTATTACATTAAATCCGCAAGTTTATACGTCAGCGTTTGTTCTGCCGTCGCCAGTGTCAACTGGTCAGCAGTCAAATCGACCTGTGCGCCTTGCTTAAACATTTCGCTGACGATGCCGTCGAGCGCGTTAAGCTGTGGATCGGCGCACATCATGCGGGTCATCGCCATATCTTTCACTTTCAATTCGCCGTCGGACAGCTTGCCCTGACCGTGGAATTGATTACACATCTTTCCCGATACCGTCATGTTTTCGCCAAAACTCAATTCGGGTGGGTTGTTGGCGACGGTAACAGCTTTACCATTCACGCTCTGCAAAACGAAACGGTGATGCTGTAACTGGTCGCGATTGACGGAAACTTTTTCGCTGCTCACACAGCCAGCCATCAGTGTGCTGAGGGCAATCAACGTGACAACTTTCTTCATTAAAACTCTCTAAGTTCGTGACCGGAATACATTCAATATAATAATGATACTGACTATTTTATCATCGGCAATTGTCTGAAAATGCCCCCCTAAAGCCAGGGGGCACAAGGATTAGAAGAGGGCGTTTGGACAGGTTTCGCCTTTGGCGATTTGTTCCAGATTTTGCAGCGTCGTTTCAGAAATGCTGGTCAACGCTTCGGCGGTCAGAAACGCCTGATGCCCGGTAAACAGCACGTTATGACAGGCTGACAGACGGCGGAACACATCATCCTGAATCACATCATTGGATTTATCTTCAAAGAACAGGTCGCGTTCGTTTTCATATACGTCCATTCCCAAAGAGCCAATTTTCTGGTTTTTCAGAGCATCGATAGCCGCCTGCGAATCGATTAGCGCCCC
Source organism: Citrobacter sp. wls615 (assembly GCF_005281355.1). NCBI lineage: Bacteria > Pseudomonadati > Pseudomonadota > Gammaproteobacteria > Enterobacterales > Enterobacteriaceae > Citrobacter > Citrobacter sp. wls615. The sequence continues at coordinate 158,191 of NZ_SZXM01000020.1, forward strand.
GCGACTGGTGTTAATAATCATCACGCCGTTTTTCATTTGCTCAAAGGCTTCCTGATTGAGCAGATGATAATTTTCCGGCGTTAACGGGCAGTGCAGGGAGATAACGTCGGACTCAGCAAACAGCGTTTTAAGATCGACATATTCCACGCCTAATTCCAGAGCCGCGGCGCTTGGGTAGGGATCGAACGCCAGCAGGCGCATACCAAAACCTTTCAGGATCCGCAGCGCAGCAATACCGATTTTACCGGTACCAATCACCCCAGCCGTTTTGCCATACATGGTAAAGCCGGTTAGCCCTTCAAGAGAGAAGTTGGCATCACGGGTACGCTGATACGCGCGATGTATACGGCGATTTAAGGTCATCATCATGCCAATCGCATGCTCAGCGACGGCTTCAGGCGAATAGGCCGGGACGCGTACCACCTGCAGACCGAGCTCTTTTGCCGCGTCGAGATCGACGTTATTGAACCCGGCACAGCGCAGGGCGATATATTTCACACCCAGCTTTTTCAGTTCTTCCAGAACCGGTCGGCTGCCATCGTCGTTGACGAAGATGCATACCGCTTCGCAGCCATGGGCTGTTTTGGCTGTTTTCTCCGTCAGCAGAAAGTCAAAAAATTCAAGTTCAAAACCAAAAGCCTCGTTAACCTGCTGCAGATACTTTTTGTCGTACTGTTTTGTACTATAGATGGCGAGTTTCATAAGACTTTCTCCAGTGATTTTGACGTCACATTAGTTCAATTCAAATTATTTTACAAAATCTAAAAAGTTATTGATAGTCATAGAAGTAATGAATATCTGAAGCGTATCTTTTGTTAGTGTGGGCAGGTTACGCGATTTCAACAACTGGATATTTTCCATCTGTGGAGCAGGTAGTGTGGGTAAAAAGCCAGGTGATTCACATCCAGACAGCTACGCTTATACAGGTAGCAGATATCGGGAGGAGTTATGCTAACTCACTCTGAAGCAAAACGATGGGCCACCTTAATGCTTAAGGCGGCTTTATGCGATGGAATGAAGCCCGAAGAAATTTCCCGCCAGGTGCATCTTGTCTGTGATCATCATGGCAAGGAATGTCTTGAAGAACTTATAGAAGAAATATTGATAGAGGCTGGTCGGATAGGACCTAAACATAGCGATGGACAACTGAACCATCATTGAGTCCGAGCCCATGCGCCACTATGTTGGAATCCTTCCTGACGGCACGTGTAACAGCGTGCCACATAGCGCTGTTATCTATCCTTAATGTGGGCATATCCAGTTAAACATGCCACAATACAGGCCTAAACCGGCTTAAATTTTGATAAATCAGGATATTAACTACCCATGAAGGGTAAATATAAAGCCGTTCTGGCACTCCTCTTATTATTGATTCTCGTGCCGCTGACGCTGGTGATGACGCTTGGCTTATGGGTCCCGACCCTGGTGGGCGTCTGGTTACCTGTGGGGACACGTATCGCGCTGGATGAGAGTCCACGGCTGACACGGCATGGGCTGCATATCCCGGAACTCCGCTATCTGGTCGATGATTGCCCGCTGGCACGCATTACTCAGGCGGACCTGTCCCATCCCAGCCGCTGGTTGCTCAATGTCGGGACAATTGAGCTGGATTCCGCTTGCCTGGCCAAATTACCGCAGACAGAAGCGTCTCCGGTAGCACCCAAAACGCTGGCTGAATGGCAATCGATGCTGCCCAATACCTGGATCAACATCGACAAACTTATTTTCTCTCCCTGGCAGGAATGGCAAGGAAAACTGTTGCTTTCGCTAACGCCCTCTACTCAGCAACTGCGCTACCAGGGTGAAAAGGTTAAACTCCAGGGGCGTCTGCATGGGCAAAATCTGACGGTAAATGAGCTGGATGTTGCTGCATTTGAAGGGCAACCGCCGGTAAAACTGGTCGGTGAATTTACTATGCCGCTGGTTCCGGATGGGTTACCAGTGAGCGGTCATGCCGTTGCGACGTTGAGCTTGCCGCAGGAACCCACGCTTGTGGATGCCGAACTGGAGTGGCAAGAAAACAGCGGACAACTGATCGTCATGGCGCGGGATAGTGCCGATCCACTGCTCGATCTTCCGTGGGAAATAACCCGCCAGCAGTTGACCATCAGCGATGGTCGTTGGAACTGGCCTTATCAGGGATTCCCGCTAAGCGGGCGGCTGGGCATGAAAGTTGAAAACTGGCAGGCAGGGCTGGAAAACGCCGTGGTGAGCGGGCGTCTGAACATTTTGACGCAAGGCGATGCCGGTAAAGGAAATGCCGTTTTAACGCTGGGGCCAGGTAAGTTGGGCATCGATAATAACGAGATGCCGTTACAGCTGATCGGCGAAGCGAAACAGGGCGATCTGATCTTCTACGCAAAATTACCCGCCAAACTCACCGGAAGCCTGAACGATCCACAACTGGCGTTTGAGCCAGGGGCGCTGTTGCGTTCGCGGGGGCGGGTAATTGATTCGCTGGATATTGACGAGATTCGTTGGCCGTTGGCGGGCGTAAAGATAACACAACGCGGGGTGGATGGCCGTCTACAGGCTATTTTGCGTGCGCATGAAAACCAGATGGGGGGCTTTGAACTGCATCTGGATGGTCTGGCAAATGAGTTTCTTCCTGATGCCGGTCGTTGGCAATGGCGCTACTGGGGCGAAGGCAGCTTTACGCCGATGCATGCTCGCTGGGACGTGGCGGGTAAGGGTGAATGGCATGACAACACGCTGAAGCTATTTGATCTCTCCACCGGATTTGATCACCTGCAATACGGCACCATGACGGTGGAAAATCCACGCCTGGTAATGGATGAGCCGATCGTCTGGGTACGGGACGCGACCAAACCGACGTTTAGCGGCGCACTATCACTGGACGCAGGAAAAACCGTCTTCACCGGCGGAAGCGTCTTACCTCCCTCAACGCTAAAGTTCAGCGTGGAAGGCAGCGACCCGACGATTTTCCAGTTCAAGGGCCAGCTTCACGCGGGTGCGATTGGCCCCGTACAGCTAAATGGTCGTTGGGACGGGATCCGTCTGCGCGGACAGGCCTGGTGGCCAAAACAATCACTCACCGTGTTCCAGCCGCTGATCCCGCCAGACTGGAAAATGAAACTGCGTGAAGGTGATCTCTATGCGCAGGTCGCATTCTCGGCCGCGCCGGAACAGGGCTTTGAAGCAGGCGGTCATGGGGTATTAAAAGGCGGTAGCGCCTGGATGCCTGATAACCAAATTAATGGCGTCGATTTTATCTTGCCGTTTCGGTTTAGCGAAGGCGCATGGCAACTGGGTACGCGTGGGCCTGTTTCACTGCGTATTGCGGAAGTCGTGAATCAGGTGACGGTGAAAAATATTACTGCCGACCTGCAGGGTGCGTACCCCTGGAGTGAAGACAATCCGTTACTGCTGAGCGATGTCAGCGCCGAACTGCTGGGAGGCAAAGTCATCATGCAGCAACTGCGGATGCCACAGCACGACCCAGCCTTATTACGCGTGCAGAATATCTCCTCCAGCGAGCTTATTAGCGCGGTTAACCCCAAGCAATTCGCCATGTCGGGTCCGGTCAGCGGCGCGTTGCCATTATGGTTAGATAACGAAAAGTGGATCATCAAAGACGGCTGGTTAACCAACCCAGGCCCAATGACGCTGCGCATTGATAAAGACACGGCGGATGCCGTCGTTAAAGATAATATGGCGGCTGGCGCGGCAATTAACTGGCTGCGCTATATGGAAATAACCCATTCCTGGACGAAAATAAACCTGGATAACCTGGGTGTCTTAACGATGCAGGCAACCGTTACTGGCAATAGTCGAGTCGATGGCAAAGTGGGGACGGTTAATTTGAATTACACCCACGAGGAAAACATCTTTACGCTATGGCGCAGTTTGCGTTTTGGTGACAATTTACAGGCATGGCTTGAGCAAAATGCAGCGCTGCCGGAAACCCATTGTCTGGAAGGCAAGGAATGTGAGGAACAACAATGAAAACGATAGCCGCCATGCTGAGTTTGCTGGCTTCATCTCTGGTGGTAGGTTGTACCCCAAGAATCGAAGTGGCTGCGCCAAAAGAGCCGATCACGATTAATATGAACGTCAAAATTGAGCATGAAATCCATATCAAAGTTGATAAAGACGTTGAGAGCTTATTGAAATCGCGCAGCGATCTGTTCTGAGGTAATGATGAAAAAACAGCTTGCAGCGATCCTGGTGGCGCTGAGTTTTATCACCAGCAATGCGTGGGCGTTGACCCTGAATGAAGCCAGAACCCAGGGGCGGGTGGGGGAAACACTTAATGGTTATCTGGTGGCATTACAAACCGATGCTGAAACGCAGGCGCTGGTGAGTGAGATTAATAAGGCGCGAAGCGCCAGTTATCAGCAGCTGGCTGAGAGCAATAATATTCCGCCAGACGAAGTGGCAAAAATGGCCGGGCAGAAGTTAGTTGCTCGCGCTAAACCGGGGGAGTATGTCCAGGGCATAAACGGTAAGTGGATGAGGAAATAATAATCATTTCTGAGCGTCGTTGTTGGATTGGTATTACAAGTGGAGGATCCTTCCGGATTATTCATCGACATCGCAATAGTTGCCACACGGCATCAAACTGATGTTGATATAGTTCAACACCGGTCGCGTCGTGGAGTGAAATCATGTGGCTTCTCAAGTGGTATGTCTGGAATCGTTGGGTGTTCAAGCTGTTAAGCCGGGATGTCGCGGAGCCGGAACAATTTTTAGCTCATTGCTGGGAAGAAAATCTGGCGAAATGCAGGGAATATGCCACCATATGGCGTGATATTAATCGCATTCACGGCAAGCAGGTACATGTGCGGGCAAAGAAGTAGGTACCGAGAATCCCTCCCACCGGATGGTGAGAGGGGGAATTATCAGGCAGCAACCACGCTGTCGATAGCGGCTTTCGCATCGGACTGTGCTTTAGATGCCACTTCCGGGCCGTAAGCGATACCTTCAGCAAAGACAACGTTCACGTCGGTGATACCGATAAAGCCCAGGAACACGTTCAGGTACGGTGTGATCAGGTCAGTCGGCGTATCTTTATGAATACCACCACGGCTGGTCAGCACCACTGCGCGTTTACCGGTCACCAGACCTTCCGGACCTTTCTCGGTATAACGGAAGGTCACGCCAGCACGGGCAATCAGGTCAAAGTAGTTTTTGAGTTGCGTCGGAATGTTGAAGTTATACATCGGCGCGGCGATAACAATCACATCATGCGCTTTCAGTTCAGCGATCAACTCGTCAGACAGCGCCAGCGCTTCTTGCTGACGCGGCGTCAGCGGCGCATCGCTTGGGCGCAGCGCACCCACCAGTTCGCCATCCAGCACCGGAACAGGATTTGCAGCCAGGTCGCGGACGGTGATTTCATCAGCAGAGTGCTTTTCACGCCACTGTTCAACAAAATAATCAGACAACTGACCAGACTGAGAGTACCCTGCCAGAATACTGGATTTAAGAACTAATACCTTGCTCATGGGTGTTTCCTTTTATGTGTTTGAAGGGGTAGTGCCCCGTTGCTTGTTGACACTTTATTCACAATCCTGTCGCAGTGATAGCGCAATATATCGAATCCTATGTTCGAAATTATTGAACAACACATAAAAAGCCCCGATGTGGTACTCTATATCTATCATCTAAAAGAGATTTAACCCGGCAGAACTCTGCCTTTTAACGCTATGACAGAACAACCAAAATTAACCTTCAACATGCTGCAACAACAGCTGGACTCGCTGATGCTGCGCGACAGGCAGCGTTTTGCGCGCCGTTTGCACGGCGTGAAGAAGGTTAAAAATCCTGATGCACAACAGGCCATTTACCAGGAGATGGCAAAAGAGATCGACCAGGCAGCCGGTAAAGTTGTGCTGCGTGAAGCGGCGCGTCCGGTCATCAGCTACCCGGAAAACCTGCCCGTCAGCCAGAAAAAACAGGATATTCTGGAAGCCATTCGCGACCATCAGGTGGTGATTGTGGCTGGTGAGACCGGTTCAGGTAAAACCACCCAGTTGCCGAAAATCTGTATGGAACTGGGACGCGGGGTAAAAGGGCTGATCGGCCATACCCAGCCGCGTCGTCTGGCGGCGCGTACTGTGGCGAACCGTATCGCGGAAGAGCTGCAAACCGAGCCGGGCGGCTGTATCGGTTATAAAGTCCGTTTTAGCGATCATGTTAGTGACAACACCATGGTTAAGCTGATGACGGACGGTATCCTGCTGGCAGAAATCCAGCAGGATCGGCTGCTAATGCAGTACGACACCATCATCATCGATGAAGCGCATGAACGCAGCCTGAACATTGATTTTCTGCTTGGCTACCTGAAAGAACTTCTGCCGCGTCGTCCGGATCTAAAGATTATCATCACTTCGGCGACCATTGACCCGGAACGCTTTTCTAAGCATTTCAACAATGCGCCGATTATCGAAGTCTCTGGCCGAACCTATCCGGTGGAAGTACGCTATCGACCGATTGTTGAAGACGCAGATGACACTGAGCGCGATCAGCTACAGGCAATTTTTGATGCCGTAGATGAGTTAGGGCGTGAAAGTCAGGGCGACATTCTGATCTTCATGAGCGGCGAGCGCGAAATCCGCGACACCGCCGATGCCCTGAATAAGCTGGATTTGCGTCACACCGAAGTGCTGCCACTGTATGCGCGTCTCTCCAATAGCGAGCAGAACCGTGTATTCCAGTCACACAGCGGTCGTCGTATTGTGCTGGCCACCAACGTGGCGGAAACCTCGCTGACCGTACCGGGCATCAAGTATGTGATTGACCCGGGCACTGCGCGTATTAGTCGTTACAGTTACCGCACTAAAGTCCAGCGTTTGCCGATTGAACCGGTGTCGCAGGCCTCTGCCAACCAGCGTAAAGGCCGCTGCGGTCGTGTTTCAGAAGGGATCTGTATTCGTCTGTATTCTGAGGACGACTTCCTGTCGCGTCCGGAGTTTACCGATCCGGAGATCCTGCGTACCAACCTGGCGTCCGTTATTTTGCAGATGACCGCGCTGGGGTTAGGGGATATCGCGGCGTTCCCGTTTGTTGAAGCGCCGGATAAACGCAATATTCAGGACGGGGTGCGCCTGCTCGAAGAGCTGGGGGCGATAACCACCGACGAACAGGCAACCGCTTATAAGTTAACGCCGTTGGGCCGTCAGCTGTCGCAACTGCCGGTGGATCCGCGTCTGGCGCGTATGGTACTGGAAGCACAAAAACATGGCTGTGTGCGTGAGGCAATGATCATCACCTCGGCGCTGTCCATTCAGGATCCGCGCGAGCGCCCAATGGACAAGCAGCAAGCTTCCGACGAGAAGCACCGCCGCTTCCATGACAAAGAGTCTGATTTCCTGGCGTTTGTGAACTTATGGAATTACCTCGGCGAGCAGCAAAAAGCGTTGTCGTCAAACCAGTTCCGCCGTCAGTGTAAAGTCGACTTTCTTAATTATCTGCGCGTACGTGAATGGCAGGATATCTACACGCAACTGCGCCAGGTGGTAAAAGAATTGGGCATTCCGGTTAACAGCGAACCTGCTGAATACCGGGAAATCCACGTCGCATTGTTGACCGGTTTACTGTCCCATATTGGGATGAAAGATGCCGATAAGCAGGAATTTACCGGTGCGCGTAACGCTCGTTTCTCGATCTTCCCGGGCTCCGGTTTATTCAAAAAACCGCCGAAGTGGACGATGGTAGCGGAGTTGGTGGAAACCAGCCGCCTGTGGGGACGTATTGCCGCGCGTATCGATCCCGAGTGGGTGGAGCCAGTTGCGCAGCATCTGATCAAGCGATCATACAGTGAACCGCACTGGGAGCGCGCGCAGGGCGCGGTAATGGCGACAGAAAAGGTCACCGTCTACGGCTTACCGATTGTTGCTGCCCGTAAGGTGAACTACAGCCAGATCGATCCGGCGCTGTCGCGTGAACTGTTCATTCGTCATGCGCTGGTGGAGGGTGACTGGCAAACGCGCCATGCTTTCTTCCGTGACAACCTGAAGCTACGGGCTGAGGTGGAAGAGTTAGAGCATAAATCGCGCCGTCGCGACATCCTGGTCGATGATGAGACGCTGTTTGAGTTTTACGACCAGCGTATTAGCCATGATGTGGTTTCTGCCCGCCACTTCGATAGCTGGTGGAAGAAAGTCTCCCGCGAGACCCCGGACCTGCTCAACTTTGAAAAGAGCATGCTTATCAAAGAGGGCGCGGAAAAAATCAGTAAGCTGGATTATCCGAACTTCTGGCACCAGGGCAATCTCAAACTGCGTTTGAGCTACCAGTTCGAACCGGGAGCCGATGCGGACGGTGTGACCGTGCATATTCCGCTCCCACTGCTCAATCAGATCGAAGAGAGCGGTTTTGAATGGCAAATTCCAGGCCTGCGCCGCGAGCTGGTGATCGCCCTGATTAAGTCGCTGCCGAAACCGGTACGACGTAATTTTGTGCCTGCTCCGAACTATGCTGAGGCATTTTTAGGCCGCGTGACGCCGCTGGAACTGCCGCTGCTGGACGCGCTGGAACGTGAACTGCGCCGGATGACCGGTGTCACCGTTGACCGCGATGACTGGCATTGGGATCAGGTACCCGATCACCTAAAAATTACCTTCCGGGTGGTGGATGATAAGAACAAGAAGCTACAGGAAGGGCGTTCGCTACAGGATCTGAAAGACGCCTTGAAGGGTAAGGTTCAGGAAACGCTGTCCGCGGTGGCGGATGACGGTATCGAACAGAGCGGATTGCATATCTGGAGCTTCGGGCAGCTTCCGGAAAGTTACGAGCAAAAACGGGGCAACTATAAGGTAAAAGCGTGGCCAGCGCTGGTCGATGAGCGTGACAGCGTTGCCATCAAATTGTTTGATAATCCGCTGGAGCAGCAACAGGCCATGTGGTGCGGTTTACGCCGCCTGTTGCTGTTAAATATTCCTTCGCCGATTAAATACTTACACGAGAAGTTGCCTAACAAAGCCAAGCTGGGGCTGTATTTTAACCCGTATGGCAAAGTGCTGGATTTGATTGACGACTGTATCTCCTGCGGTGTGGATCGGTTGATCGACGCCCATGGTGGTCCCGTGTGGACGGAAGAGGGCTTTGCGGCGTTGCATGAGAAGGTGCGGGCTGAACTGAACGATACGGTGGTGGATATCGCGAAGCAGGTCGAACAGATCCTGACCGCGGTGTTTAATATCAATAAACGTCTGAAAGGGCGTGTGGATATGACCATGGCGTTAGGGCTTTCAGATATCAAAGCGCAAATGAGCGGGCTGGTGTACCGCGGATTTGTCACTGGTAATGGTTTCAAACGCCTGGGCGATACGTTGCGTTATTTGCAGGCTATTGAAAAGCGTCTGGAAAAACTGGCCATCGATCCACACCGTGACCGCGCACAGATGCTGAAAGTGGATAGTGTGCAGCAGGCTTGGCAGCAATGGTTCAATAAACTGCCGCCTGCACGCCGTGAAGATGACGACGTCAAAGAGATCCGCTGGATGATAGAAGAGCTGCGTGTCAGCTACTTTGCCCAGCAGCTTGGTACGCCGTATCCTATTTCAGATAAACGTATTCTGCAGGCGATGGATCAGATCACGGGTTAACGCGGTGCGGGACTGTAGGCCGGACACGGCGTAGCCGCCATCCGGCCTCTGTACCCGGTAAAGAATAAACACCAGGAGTCATGAATATGAGTCAGTTTCCGACGCTTTCCGCGACCACGCTGGCGGCGATCAATACTGTAGGGCAATGGCTGGCGCAGAGCGATTTTACGGGGGAGATCACGGTTCAGTCAGATTGCGTAATTCTGGCGGGGAACGCGGTGATCCCGACCATCGACGCCGCTTGTCGGATCGCGAAAGACCAACAGGTCCCCTTATTGATTAGTGGGGGCATAGGCCATTCCACGCGCTTTCTGTATGACGCGATTGCCCGACATCCTCGCTACAATATCATTCGAACCACCGGACGTGCAGAAGCGGCGATCCTTGCCGATATCGCTCACCAGTTCTGGCACATTCCGGGGGAGAAGATTTGGGTGGAAGACCAGTCAACAAACTGCGGTGAGAATGCCCGATTTAGCTGTGCGTTACTGAGCCAGGCGACAGAAAGCATTCATACCGTCATTGTGGTACAGGATCCGACCATGCAACGCCGCACGATGGCCACGTTTCAGCGCGTAACCCGCGATGAGCCGCATGCACCGCGCTGGTTGGGTTTCCCGGGATTCGTCCCGGAGTTGGTCCAACAGCGCGACGGCGTAGACTTTGCGCCAACGGTCGAAGGCCTATGGTCGGTGGATCGCTATCTTTCGCTCATTACCGGAGAGTTGCCGCGCCTGCGGGACGATGTTAATGGCTATGGTCCCTGTGGCCGCGATTTTATCGTGCATGTGGATATTCCAGGTAACGTTGAGGCAGCCTGGCAGCAACTGAAAAGCGATACCACGTTGTCAGACTTACTGGAGAGCCGCTCTCTGTGATCTCCGCTGCCCGTTTGTAAGCGTTTTGCTGCAAACGGGCATAAATCCCGCCCGTTTTTTCCTTTCATCATCGCTTTGCCAGGCGCTTTTATGAAGCTGCTCACAGAACAGTCACTGTCGTGATAATTCGTCAGGCATGATTGATATTAATTAACAATAGTTTTACTTGTTAAAAACAAATCAATCACAGGAGAAGCGCATGTCAGTACCCGTACAACATCCTATGTATATCGATGGGCAGTTTGTGACCTGGCACGATGACGCCTGGATTGATGTCGTCAATCCGGCCACGGAAGAGGTTATCTCACGTATTCCGGATGGACGTGCCGAAGATGCGCGTAAAGCGATAGACGCCGCCCAGCGCGCTCAGCCTGAGTGGGAAGCGCTGCCTGCCATTGAACGGGCGAACTGGCTACGCAAAATATCTGCGGGTATCCGTCAACGCGCCAGCGAAATCAGCGCATTGATAGTGGCTGAAGGTGGGAAAATACAGCAACTGGCCGATGTTGAAGTCGCATTTACCGCCGATTATATCGATTACATGGCGGAGTGGGCACGTCGTTATGAAGGCGAGATCCTGCAAAGCGATCGCCCGGGCGAAAATATCCTGCTGTTTAAGCGCGCTCTGGGCGTGACGACGGGCATTCTACCGTGGAATTTTCCGTTCTTCCTGATTGCTCGCAAACTGGCCCCCGCGCTGCTGACGGGCAATACCATTGTTATTAAACCGAGTGAGTTTACGCCCAACAATGCCATCGCTTTTGCCAAAATTGTTGATGATATCGGCTTGCCGCGCGGGGTATTTAATCTGGTCCTTGGACGCGGTGAAACGGTCGGCCAGGAACTGGCCGGAAACCCGAAAGTCGCAATGGTCAGCATGACCGGTAGCGTTGGCGCGGGCGAGAAAATTATGGCTGCAGCGGCCAAAAACATCACTAAAGTCTGCCTGGAACTGGGGGGGAAAGCCCCGGCGATCGTGATGGATGATGCTGACCTTGAACTGGCCGTGAAGGCAATTGTTGACTCACGGGTGATCAATACCGGACAGGTATGCAACTGTGCCGAACGTGTGTACGTCCAGAAAGGTATTTATGACCAGTTCGTTAATCGCCTGGGGGAAGCGATGAAAGCTGTACAGTTCGGCAATCCGGCTGTGCGCAATGACATTGCGATGGGACCGTTGATTAACGCCGCTGCGCTGGAACGAGTAGAGCAGAAAGTTGCGCGAGCGGTGCAGGAGGGGGCCAGAGTGGTGCTGGGCGGTAAGGCGGTAGAAGGCAAAGGCTATTACTATCCACCGACATTACTGTTAGATGTGCGCCAGGAGATGGCGATTATGCACGAGGAGACATTTGGTCCGGTGCTGCCTGTGGTGGCGTTTAATACGCTGGAAGAGGCGTTGACGATGGCCAACGACAGCGATTATGGATTGACCTCATCGATTTACACGCAAAATCTGAACACGGCGATGAAAGCGATTAAGGGGCTGAAGTTTGGCGAAACCTATATTAACCGTGAAAACTTCGAGGCAATGCAGGGCTTCCACGCAGGGTGGCGCAAGTCCGGGATTGGCGGGGCAGACGGTAAACACGGTCTGAACGAATATCTGCAAACGCAGGTGGTTTATCTGCAGTCCTAAGTTTTTAGCCGGGTGAGTTTGTACGTCACCCGGCGCAATTCTTACACTTTGGCGGCTATACCGTTCATTCGACCTCCGCCACAACGTCAGAGCTTGATAAATTTATCCAGCGTACGAATAAGTTGGGTCACAAAACCGTACTCGTTATCGTACCAGGCGACGGTTTTTACCAGTTGCAGATCGCCCACTTCGGTAATCTCGGTTTGTGTCGCATCAAATACCGAACCGAAATGTGAGCCAATCACATCTGACGAGACAATCTCCTCGTCGGTATAGCCAAATGACTCATTATTCAGCGTGGCTTTTTTCAGCGCGTCATTAACCTCTTCAGCGGTAACCTTTTTACCCAATACCGATACCAGTTCCGTGACGGATCCGGTTTTCACCGGTACGCGCTGGGCGTGGCCTTTTAATTTTCCGCTCAATGCCGGAATCACCAGGCCAATCGCTTTCGCCGCACCGGTGGTATGGGGAATGATGTTCTCTGCCGCCGCCCGCGAGGCGCGCAGATCTTTTCCGCGAGGGCCATCTACCAGCGATTGTGTCCCCGTGTAGGCATGGATGGTTGTCATGGTGCCCAGTTGAATACCGAAGTTGTCATGCAGAGCTTTCGCCATCGGCGCCAGGCAGTTAGTGGTGCACGATGCGACAGAGATAATTCGATCGTTCGCATCCATCGTGTCGTCGTTCACGTTAAAAACAATGGTTTTCATGTCCCCGGCAGGGGCGGATATCAGGACTTTTTTGGCGCCTGCGTCCAGGTGCGCGTTGGATTTTTCCGTTGAGGTATAAAAACCGGTGCATTCGATGATGATCTCTGCGCCAGTGGCTTTCCACGGAATATTTTTGGCCTCTTTTTCTGCATAAACAGCGATTCTTTTACCGTCGACAATCAGCGCGTCTTCGGTAAAGTCGATACTCCAGGGAAATGGACCGTAATTTGAGTCGTGTTTTAACAGATAGGCGAGAATTTTGGGCGAGGTCAGGTCATTAATGGCGACGACCTCCACGCTGCTTTTGACCTCCAGTAGTCGACGCAATACCAGACGACCGATACGACCAAAACCGTTAATGCCAATTTTACTCATGGTTTTCTCCTGTCAGGATGAGGCGGTACGACATATTTTCCCTACCAGGCATAGTCCAGTCGGGCATCCGGGGCAATAGCTGTTTTTGCGCTTAAACGTAACTGACTGATAATGGATGAACAAAAATTAATGAATTTTTAACAAAAGCCCGTTATGTTGACGCATTATTGTTTTTATTCAGGAAGTGTTATGGGGAATAAGTATTCTGGCCTGCAAATTGGTATTCACTGGCTGGTTTTTTTGTTGGTCATTGTGGCCTACAGCGCCATGGAGTTTCGCGGGTTTTTCCCGCGTAGCTATCGTCCCTTGTTCAACATGGTGCACGTATCCTGTGGCATCACAATTTTAACGCTGATGGTGGCGCGTCTGCTGGTCAGGCTGAAATATCCGGCGCCGCCGATTGTGCCAAAACCGAAACCGATGATGACCGGAATGGCGCATCTGGGGCATCTGGTTATCTATCTGTTGTTTATTGCGTTGCCGATTATTGGTCTGGTGATGATGTACAACCGGGGGAATCCGTGGATTGCATTTGGCATCGTCATGCCATATGCGGCAAAAGCCAACCTTGACCTCGTGGAGATGCTGAAGTCCTGGCACGTGACGCTGGCAAACCTGGGCTATTTTGTTATTGGTTTGCATGCCGCGGCTGCCCTGATGCATCACTACTTCTGGAAGGATAATACGCTGCTGCGCATGATGCCGCGTAAGCGTTCCTGACGTAACGCCCCGCAAGTGTGCAATACCGATCAGTTAAGGATCGGTTGA
>NZ_SZXM01000021.1:0-45361 GCF_005281355.1 Citrobacter sp. wls615
AGCTGGGGGTTTTCTGTGCACAAAAAAGGGAGCACTGTAAAAACAGTGCTCCCGGTTCGTTTCGCAGCATTCCAGCTACTTTTGGTGCTCCCTGCTCATCCGTGACAACTTTTCCTGTGGTCTTGCGACCTTGTTCATCCTGAACTTTTGCATCCTGCTCACATCACCCCGATGTGAAAACTTCATCCTGAAGTGTCCTGGCCATCCTGACCCGCCGAACATCCTGACCGGCTCTCATTCTCCATCCTGGAGGTGTCCTTTAACGCATCCCGCGCTTTCCGCTTTGCTTCATCCTGAAGCCTGTCCTTGTAACACCATCCTGGTGTGTCCTGCCGAAGAGCCATCATCCTGATGTTCACTTCGTTGTGCGACTCCTTGTCGACAGATATAGAATCGCCTGTTTCGCTTTGTCTTACAAGATACTTACAGACAAACACTTAAGGTAATTTTCATATGAAAGTTGACAATAAAACACTAACAAATTGAATTGTAAGTAATTAATAGTTTTTCAATTCATTAAGTCTTCACTTATTACCTGGCAATGTCCTACAGGGTTTGTAAGAGATCTCTCACACGATTGAGGGCAAACAGGATTACAGAACTGGCTTAAGTTGAGTGAGGAATTCCGCAAGCGAGGCTGCCAGCACCGTTCGTTGACGTGTTCCCAGCGTTTCTTTGCAAACTTCACCGGACAGGTTGCACACCGAGATGACATCAAGTTCGTTGTCCTGAGTGGCAATGAAAAGCGTAGGCGAGAGCTTGAGTCGCTTTTGCGTAACCAAGTGACCAATCAGGTTTTCCTGAACGCGCCTGAAGTCATCCTCACTCCAGGTTTGCAGCAACGTCAGCTTTTCATTCGCAAACTGCGCGTGCATATCCCCGGCAAACTGGGTGGTGTAAAAAGCGTGAACGGCAGGTTGTATCACAATGTCAAAGGCACGTTCAACCGCATTGACGTTTTTTTCACCGACAAAAGGCTGCGGTTGCCAGTAAACCGCATCGTTAGTGGAAGAAATGATGCACGGTGACGGTACACCATACAGCTCTTCGCTGAGCGGCCAGCTGTTGTTTTTGTCATGCCACGCGTCGCAATAACGCGTCGTAAAGGCTGTCAACGCCTGCACTGTCAATTCGTCCACTGATTTCTCTCTTCACAAAAGCCAGGATACACTTGTCGCATAGTGTATCTGGTTTATGACGGTGAAACATGTCTTCTTATGAAAATCATCGGGCGCTTGACGGCCTGACTCTCGGTAAATCAACGGATTATCGGGACAATTACGATGCCAGTCTGTTGCAGGGCGTTCCGCGCAGCCTCAACCGCGACCCGCTGGATCTAAAGGCCGATAATCTGCCTTTTCACGGTGCCGATATCTGGACGCTGTATGAACTGTCGTGGCTGAATGCCAACGGCTTACCGCAGGTTGCGGTCGGTCATGTGGAGCTGGATTACACCAGCGTAAATCTGATTGAATCGAAAAGCTTTAAGCTGTACCTGAACAGTTTTAACCAGACGCGTTTTGACTCCTGGGAGGCGGTACGCCAGACGCTGGAAAACGATCTGCGCGCCTGCGCTCAGGGCGATGTCAGCGTGGCGCTATACCGCCTTGACGAACTGGAAGGACAACCGATCGCCCACTTTAACGGCACCTGTATCGATAATCAGGATATCGTCATTGATAACTACCAGTTCAGCACTGAATATCTGGAAAATGCCGTGAGCGGCGAAAAAGCGGTGGAAGAGACGCTGGTCAGCCACCTGCTGAAATCCAACTGTCTGATCACCCACCAGCCCGACTGGGGCTCCATACAAATTCAGTATCGTGGACGCAAAATCGACCGGGAGAAGCTGCTGCGTTATCTGGTCTCCTTCCGCCACCATAATGAATTTCACGAGCAGTGCGTGGAGCGCATTTTCAATGACATTCTGCGCTTCTGCCAGCCGGAGAAACTGAGCGTCTACGCGCGCTACACGCGGCGTGGTGGTCTGGACATTAACCCATGGCGCACCAATACCGATTTCACGCCAGCTACGGGCCGACTGGTACGTCAGTAATCTTTTTTCTCAATTTTGCGTGTCGGATTCCGCGCGCAAGGTTGTGAAAGGCCATCAGCCAGGGCTATTGTAACTACCAGGGAATGACGTTTTGCGTCCCATAAGGAGTCTACTTGATTACACATATTAGCCCACTTGGCTCAATGGACATGTTGTCGCAGCTGGAAGTCGAATTACTTAAACGCACGGCCAGCAGCGACCTGTATCAACTGTTTCGTAACTGTTCACTTGCCGTTCTGAACTCCGGCAGTCTGACCGACAACAGCAAAGAACTGCTGTCCCGCTTTGAAAGTTTCGACATTAACGTGCTGCGCCGCGAACGAGGCGTGAAGCTGGAACTGATTAATCCGCCTGAAGATGCGTTTGTTGATGGGCGCATCATTCGTGCGCTACAAGCCAACCTTTTTGCCGTGCTGCGCGACATTCTGTTCGTCAATGGTCAGATCCATAACGCGGGTCGTTTTCAGCATCTGGATCTCGAAAGTTCGGTGCATATTACCAACCTGGTGTTCTCGATCCTGCGTAACGCCCGGGCGCTACACGTCGGTGAAGCGCCGAACATGGTTGTCTGCTGGGGCGGTCACTCAATCAACGAAAATGAATACCTGTATGCGCGTCGCGTCGGCACCCAGTTGGGCCTGCGTGAGTTGAACATCTGTACCGGCTGCGGTCCGGGAGCGATGGAAGCGCCAATGAAAGGCGCTGCGGTCGGTCACGCCCAGCAGCGTTACAAAGACAGCCGCTTTATTGGTATGACCGAACCGTCAATCATCGCCGCTGAGCCGCCTAACCCGCTGGTTAACGAACTGATCATCATGCCGGACATTGAAAAACGTCTGGAAGCGTTCGTGCGTATCGCCCACGGCATTATCATCTTCCCGGGTGGTGTCGGGACTGCGGAAGAGCTGTTGTATCTGCTGGGGATCCTGATGAACCCGGCTAACAAAGATCAGGTGCTACCGCTGATTTTGACCGGACCAAAAGAGAGTGCCGATTACTTCCGCGTGCTGGACGAATTTATCGTGCACACGCTGGGGGAAGAAGCCCGCCGACACTATCGCATTATCATTGACGATGCGGCGGAAGTTGCGCGTTTAATGAAAAAAGCGATGCCGCTGGTAAAAGAGAACCGTCGCGACACCGGAGATGCCTACAGTTTTAACTGGTCGATTCGTATCGCACCTGATTTGCAGATGCCGTTCGAGCCGTCCCATGAAAACATGGCTAACCTGAAACTGTATCCGGATCAACCCGTTGAAGTTCTGGCGGCCGACCTGCGTCGTGCATTCTCGGGTATTGTGGCCGGTAACGTGAAGGAGGTCGGCATTCGCGCCATCGAAGAGTTTGGCCCGTACAAAATCCACGGTGACCGCGAAATGATGCGCCGCATGGACGATCTCCTGCAGGGCTTCGTTGCGCAGCATCGCATGAAGTTGCCAGGCTCCGCGTACATCCCTTGCTACGAGATCTGCGCCTGACCTTCAACACCCGATAGCAGACGCTACCGCGGTGACAGTTTTGTCCATATCAAAGCCGGGTTTGGCGCATGCGCCTCCCGGCTTTTTTTAGTGATACCAGTCACATAGCTCAGACGATTATATAAATACCAATGATATGTCGTTAAATATAACGCGCCACGCAAACGATTACCTTTAAAAACCAACCGTCATTTATCTTAGGAAATTATTATTAGTCGCCAAAATCCTCTAAAAACAACAGTTTTTACAGCGCAACGCTCGTATCTTCGCGCCTTCGCTTTCATGAGATATGTCGTTAATGTTAGCCTCTGCGCCCGTAAATTCGCTTTGACTATTTTTTAACAGATTAATGGTCCAAATTTATCCACATAAAAGGTGGATTATTGCATTTGGGATCGCGATCACTGATACATTCATTACTAAAATGTATCTTTCCGCCCGCAAATTATTACGGCGAAAAATTATATAAAAAATCGCTCAACGAATTTCGATTTACAGTCGGGTTCTTTCTCATTGGATTGACCCCAAACCCGACTTTTTAAGCTTCCTCCAGGAGAAATAGATGGAAAACACTCAAACCAGCACTATCGTTACGGGTCAGACCCGCAGCGCATGGCGCAAGACAGATACCATGTGGATGCTGGGCCTTTACGGCACGGCGATTGGCGCGGGTGTATTGTTCCTGCCGATTAACGCAGGTGTAGGCGGTATGATTCCGCTGATCATCATGGCGATCCTTGCCTTCCCGATGACCTTCTTTGCACACCGTGGCCTGACCCGCTTCGTGTTGTCCGGTAAAAATCCGGGTGAAGACATTACTGAAGTTGTAGAAGAACACTTTGGCGTTGGCGCGGGTAAACTGATTACCCTGCTCTACTTCTTCGCTATCTACCCGATTCTGTTGGTTTACAGCGTAGCAATCACCAACACCGTTGAAAGCTTCCTGGCTCACCAGCTGGCGATTACTCCGCCGCCGCGTGCCATTCTGTCTCTGATCCTGATTGTCGGTATGATGACCATCGTGCGCTTCGGTGAGCAGATGATCGTTAAGGCGATGAGCATCCTGGTATTCCCGTTTGTTGCCGCCCTGATGCTGCTGGCGCTGTATCTGATCCCTCAGTGGAGCGGTGCGATTCTGGAAACCATGTCTTTTGACTCTGCGGCAACCACCGGCAACGGCCTGCTGTTGACCCTGTGGCTGGCGATTCCGGTAATGGTGTTCTCCTTTAACCACTCCCCGATCATCTCCTCCTTCGCCGTGGCGAAGCGTGAAGAGTACGGTGATGAAGCTGAGAAGAAATGCTCCAAGATTCTGGCATTCGCTCACATCATGATGGTACTGACCGTTATGTTCTTCGTCTTCAGCTGTGTATTCAGCCTGACTCCGGCAGATCTGGCCGCAGCGAAAGAGCAGAACATCTCTATCCTGTCTTACCTGGCGAACCACTTTAACGCGCCGATTATTGCCTGGATGGCACCGATCATCGCGATGATCGCTATCACCAAATCCTTCCTCGGCCACTACCTGGGCGCACGTGAAGGCTTCAACGGGATGGTGATTAAGTCTCTGCGCGGCAAAGGCAAAACCATCGAAATCAACAAACTGAACAAAATCACTGCGCTGTTCATGCTGGTAACCACCTGGATTGTGGCAACGCTGAACCCGAGCATCCTCGGTATGATTGAGACCCTGGGTGGCCCAATCATCGCGATGATTCTGTTCCTGATGCCGATGTATGCCATTCAGAAGGTACCGGCAATGCGTAAATACAGCGGCCATATCAGCAACGTCTTCGTTGTGATTATGGGCCTGATCGCTATCTCCGCTATTTTCTACTCTCTGTTCAGTTAATTCCCCTGCGCCGCTCCTCGGGGCGGCGCACCTCGATACACAATGGACGCCTCATGATTAGCGTATTCGATATTTTCAAAATCGGCATTGGCCCTTCCAGCTCCCATACTGTTGGCCCGATGAAAGCAGGCAAACAATTCACGGATGACCTGATTGCACGCGGAATTCTCACTGATGTAACCCGCGTAGTGGTTGATGTTTATGGCTCTTTGTCCCTGACGGGCAAAGGTCACCATACCGACATCGCGATTATTATGGGTCTGGCGGGTAATCTGCCGGATACCGTAGACATTGATGCCATCCCGGCCTTTATCCAGGATGTGAACACTCATGGGCGTTTACTGCTGGCGGACGGTCAACATGAGGTCGAATTCCCGGTCGACAAGTGTATGAATTTCCATGCGGACAATCTGTCCCTGCACGAAAACGGGATGCGTATTACCGCACTGGCGGGCGAAAAAGCCATTTACAGCCAGACCTACTATTCCATTGGCGGCGGGTTCATCGTTGATGAAGAACACTTTGGTTTACCGAACAACTCTCCGGTAAACGTACCGTATCCGTATAAATCTGCGGCGGACTTGCAACGTCATTGCCAGGAAACCGGCCTGTCGCTTTCCGGTCTGATGATGCAAAACGAACTGGCGCTGCACAGCAAAGAAGAGCTGGAACAGCACTTTGCCAACGTCTGGGAAGTGATGCGTAGCGGGATTGAGCGCGGTATCACCACCGAAGGTGTATTGCCTGGTAAACTGCGCGTTCCGCGTCGTGCGGCGGCGCTACGTCGTATGTTGGTCAGCAGTGACAAAACCACCACTGACCCGATGGCGGTTGTTGACTGGATCAACATGTTCGCGCTGGCCGTGAACGAAGAAAACGCTGCCGGTGGACGCGTGGTGACTGCGCCAACCAACGGCGCATGCGGGATTGTTCCTGCCGTGCTGGCGTACTACGACAAGTTTATCCGTGAAGTGAACGCTAACTCGCTGGCACGCTACATGCTGGTCGCGAGCGCCATCGGCTCGCTGTATAAGATGAACGCCTCTATCTCTGGCGCCGAAGTCGGCTGTCAGGGTGAAGTCGGCGTAGCCTGCTCCATGGCAGCTGCCGGTCTGGCCGAGCTGCTGGGCGGTAGCCCAACGCAGGTATGCATTGCGGCGGAAATCGGTATGGAACACAACCTGGGTCTGACCTGCGATCCGGTTGCCGGCCAGGTTCAGGTACCGTGCATTGAGCGTAATGCCATTGCTTCGGTTAAAGCGGTAAACGCCGCGCGTATGGCGCTGCGCCGTACCAGTGAACCGCGCGTGTGCCTCGATAAAGTCATCGAGACCATGTACGAAACCGGGAAAGACATGAATGCCAAATACCGCGAAACCTCTCGCGGCGGTCTGGCGATGAAGATTGTCACCTGCGATTAAAGCCCAACTTATCCGGCCTACAGTTCCATTGTCATTTGTAGGCCGGATAAGGCGTCAGCCGCCATCCGGCAAAATGTTGATTTCAGATATTCGCCTCCCCCCGCCGTGAATGTTACCCTACAGACTGATCTGTTAGGGAGAACACCGTGGCCGTCCACCTGCTCATTGTCGATGCACTGAATCTTATCCGCCGTATTCACGCCGTACAGGGATCTCCTTGCGTGGAGACGTGCCAGCACGCGCTCGATCAATTAATTGTGCACAGTCAGCCCACACACGCCGTGGCGGTCTTTGATGACGAAGCGCGCAACAGCGGCTGGCGTCACCAAAGACTGCCTGACTACAAAGCCGGTCGGCCGCCAATGCCACAAGACTTGTATCAGGAAATGCCCGCCTTACGCGCCGCTTTTGAACAGCGCGGCGTCTGCTGCTGGGTCTCCAGCGGTAATGAAGCCGACGATTTAGCCGCTACTCTGGCGATTAAAGTCTGCCAGGCAGGACATCAAGCCACCATCGTCTCCACCGATAAAGGCTACTGTCAGTTGCTCTCCCCGACGCTGCGTATTCGCGACTATTTTCAGAAGCGCTGGCTGGACGCGCCGTTCATTGAGAAAGAGTTCGGCGTGCTGCCGCAACAACTGCCCGATTACTGGGGGCTGGCTGGGATCAGCAGTTCTAAAGTACCGGGGGTCGCAGGTATTGGTCCGAAAAGCGCCACGCAATTGCTGACGCAGTTCCCCACGCTGGAAGCACTGTATGAACATTTGGATAAGGTCCCGGATAAGTGGCGCAAGAAACTCGAAGAACATCGGGAGATGGCGTTTCTGTGTCGGGATATCGCGCGACTGCAAACGGACTTACATATCGACGGGAATTTACAGCAGTTACGGCTGGCGCGGTAGTCTTATTGCTGGATGGTGGGGCAAACCCCTTATCCGGCCTACTTACCGTACAACCCTGTAGGCCGGATAAACCCCGGGTGATTACCAGGCGGTATGGTACAGCTCAACGATATCGCCCAGGCTCGCTTCACGCGGATTTCCGCCGGTACAGACATCATCAAATGCAGCCTGCGCCAGTGCAGGAATATCCTCTTTGCGTACGCCTACATCGCGCAGGTGCAGCGGGATCCCAACATCACGGTTAAGGGCAAATACCGCATCCACTGCCGCTTTCCGTGCTTCTGCCAGCGTCAGTCCTTCAACCTTCACGCCCATCACCCGGGCGATATCGCGAAATTTCTCCCCGGTATATTCGGCGTTATAGTGCATCACATGCGGTAGCAAAATGGCATTCGCGACGCCGTGCGGGGTGTTATAAAACGCGCCCAGCGGGTGCGCCATGCCATGCACTAATCCCAGGCCAACGTTGGAAAAACCCATTCCGGCAACGTACTGGCCCAGCGCCATCGCTTCGCCCGCCTGGCTGTCGCCCGCGACCGATCCGCGTAAAGCCCCGGCAATAATTTCAATCGCTTTAATGTGCAGCGCATCGGTAAGCGCCCACGCTGCTCGCGTGATGTATCCTTCAATGGCATGGGTCAGGGCGTCAACACCCGTGGCCGCTTTTAACGCCGCAGGCATGCCGTCCATCATGTCAGCATCGATAAACGCCACCTGCGGAATATCATGTGGATCGACACAAACAAACTTACGCCGGTTTTCTTCATCCGTGATCACGTAGTTAATGGTCACTTCCGCCGCCGTCCCTGCTGTGGTTGGGATAGCCATAACCGGCACGCTCGGGCAGCGCGTCGGGGATAACCCTTCGAGGCTGCGTACATCCGCAAACTCAGGGTTATTGTTGATAATACCAATCGCTTTACAGGTATCCTGCGGGGAGCCTCCGCCAATAGCTATCAGATAGTCTGCGCCACTTTGCTGAAAGACCTCCAATCCTTCCTGTACCACCGCAATGGTTGGGTTAGGAATAACGCCTGAATAGATTTCCCACGCCAGACCTGCTGCGTCCATCCGGGACGTCACCTTCTCGACAACACCGCACCGCACCAGATTCTCATCGGTCACAATCAGCGCCTTGCGATAACCACGACGGATGACTTCATCGGTTAATGCACCAACAGCTCCCCGGCCAAACCATGCCGTTTCGTTCAGAATCATTCTGTTCGCCATCGTATTTCTCCTTTTCGCTATGCGAAATTACTCTTCAATTCGTAATCCGTAAGATTTGAATTTCTCCAGCACAATCGCGATCTCCTCATCGTCTAACACCGGAACCGGATCAACAATGGCCAGGGTGCTCAGATAAAGGCGCGCCAGAACTTCTACTTCATGCGCCAACCACAGTGCTTTTTCCAGATTCGCTTCACAAGCAATCAGCCCATGGTGCTGTAAAAGCGTTGCCTTACGGTTTTTCAGGGCGACGCTCACATGCTCTGACAGCTCTCGTGTACCAAACGTCGCATAAGGCGCACACGGAATAGAGTTTCCCCCCGCCGCCGCAATCATGTAATGGATTGCCGGAATTGGACGGTTGAGAATAGAAACGGCCGTACAGTGCACAGCATGGTTATGGACAACCGCATTGGCGTCCGGACGCGTCTGGTAAGCCGCCAGGTGAAAACGCCATTCGCTGGAGGGTAACTGACCTTTATCATATTTTCCGTCGTTATCTACATACACGATCATGTTTTCAGTAAGTTTTTCATAAGGAATACCGCTGGGCGTGATCAACATCCCATTCTCATATCGCGCACTCACATTTCCCGCCGTCCCCTGATTTAATCCAAGGCTGGTCATTTCAAGACAGGTTTCAATGATTTCTCGTGACAAACGCATTCTTTCCATAATGATTCTCCGGGTACAGTTTCTCCTCGTCTTTAATTGCGAAAAATGTAGCCGCAGAATAAGACGGGTCAGGTTTCAGATATGGGCAGCCACTGAATGTGTTTATTCAGATCCAGTTGGCCGATTTATTTATAGCAACGTATTATTGTTGTCTTACGCGCTTAATAAGTTTCATCGGTACTTTTACAGTTTCTTTAATAGGTTGGTCGTCAATGGCACTCATCATCATATCGAATGCTTTTTCCGCCCAAACATTTTCATCCTGCTGCATTGACCAGACATTATTGGCGAGAAATCCCAGCATCGGATGTTCATCGAATGTGCCAATATTAATATCAGGTGGAATTGTGCCGAAACGATGGCGAACAGCGTTAATAGCACCTTCCAGCACGGGTAATGATGAGGCAATAAACGCCTGCGGCTGCCCCTGTTCACCAATCAATCTATCCATCAGTTGAAAACCACCTTCAGGGGTGTTGTCAGGACCTTCACGCACCCAATCACGGTGATGAATACCATTATTCTTCAAAGAATTAAGGTAACCTTGCAAACGATCGCCAATACTGGGTAATCCGGTATCTCCGACTAAAAACCAGATCGGAGCCTTTCCGGCATCAAACAAACTTTGCGTCAACTTTTCGCCGCCTAGAATATTATGACTTTCAACCAGCGCGTTATCGGTATACTTAAAATCACGGTCCAGTAACACCATCGGCTTTCTGACCTGGCGTAAATGGTGTTGCTGATTCTCCAATGTTGAGGGAACAATAAAAAGGCCATCTACATTGCGAGCGATTAATGCTTTGGTCAATTTATTTTCGTAATCAACATCATCATAGGTACAGCTAATCATTAACTGATAACCGGAGCGACGACAGCGTTGCTCAAGTTTCTCGGCGAGAGTGGCAAAGAAGACGTTGGAAATATTGGGAACAATCAGTCCCAATGTATCCGTTTTATTCAATTTCAGGCTGCGGGCCGAATGGTTTATGACGTAACCATAGCGCTCAACATATTCATTAATACGCGTTTGGGTTTTGACACTGATTCGATATTGCTCTGCTTTCCCGTTCAGCACCAGTCGTACGGTCGTAACCGATAAATTCAGATCGCTGGCTATCTGTTCTACTGTTTTAGCCATTTATATGCCCCAGTCCACATCCAAAAACGTCAATCTCCAATCATAAAAGTATTTTAAACTTTTGTCTTACTGCATAAGTTGGTTAATCGCCTGCTGCTGATCCCACATCATCAGATAGACCTGGTATTTGCGGTCATAGAAGTCCCGCCGTGCCGGATTAGCCTTGATAACCTCGCCGGAGCGAACCATCGCCTGGCATGCAGATGGAATATTCGCCCACGCGCCGCTTGCTACCGCGCCGGTGATAGCTGCCCCTAGCGTCACTGCATCTTCCTCCTGCATAAGATGAATATCGCATCCGGTAGCATCGGCATACTCCCGCATCCACAGCGGGTTATGCGTTGCGCCGCCGCACAGCGCCAGTCGGGAAATGGTATGGCCGTTTTCACGCATCACTTCCATAATATGCCGCGTACCGCAGGCAATCGCCTGTAATGTCGCCAGGTACAGGCGAGCCACCTGCATCTCGCCTCGCTCAAGAGTCAAGCCGCAGAGGCTGCCCCGGGCATCGGGTCGCGCGCGGGGGGAGCGATTGCCATGGTGATCGGCCAGCACATGCAAATAACGACCAGGTTCAGACTCCTTCCTCTCAAGTTCCGCAACCCATTCGTTGACTAAAACGATCGGATGGCAACCCCGCGCCTCGGCCTTACGAAATAGCTCGGCACTCGCGCCTGATTCCTGGAGCGTCCAGTCGACCAATGCCCCAGCGGCGCTTTGCCCTCCCTCCGTCAACCAGTAGCCTGGCAGCATGGCAGACCAATACGGTCCCCATACGCCCGGCGTATAAATTTCCTGTTCGCTGCACAGCATATGGCAGTTTGACGTTCCGCTAATCAACGCTAACGTTCCCGCAGGCTCAACGCCAGCAAGCGCCAAACCGCCTGCATGGGCATCAATCATCCCACTGGCGACGACAACTGCAGTCGTCAGCCCCAACGCCTGGGCCGCATCGGCGCTAAGCGTTCCCACGGCGGCACCAGGCGGAAGAATATGCGACGGAATTTTGCCCGTTAAATCCGTTAACTCTACGGCGTCGAGCAGAGTGTGGCTAAAGCGTTGTTCATGGGCCAGATAGTTCCATTTACAGGTCAGCGTACACAGACCGGCCACGTCACTCCCGGTGGCTTTACAGACAAGGTAGTCAGCCAAATCGTAAAAACGATGCGCACTGTGCCAGGTTGCAGGAAAGTGTTTTTTTAGCCACAGCACCTTGGGAAGCTCCATTTCGACGCTGACTTCACCACCAACGTAACGCAGAGCCGGATCCTGTGTAGCGTTAATATGCTGAGCTTCCTGCACCGCGCGATGATCCATCCACATGATGATGTTATGGTCTGATGGTTCGCCTGGTGAAACCGCCAGGCCCTGCCCTTGCTCGTCGAGAGCCACCAATGAACAAGTGGCATCGAATCCCAGTGAACGGATATCCTCAATGCAGATCCCGGATGACGATACCGCCCCCTTAACCGCATCGCAAACCTGCTGCCAGATTTCTGCAGATGACTGCTCAACCCGAGCGGGGCCGGGTCGAAACTGCGAGATAGGGCGTGTCGCAAAGGCCAGACGTTTGCCGCTGGCATCGAAAACACCCGCCCTGACACTGGCAGAGCCGACATCCACACCGAGGAAATATCCACTGCTCATAGTAACTCCCTGACGTTAGCTAATAGTGGGGCGAGTACCTCGCCCCAACGCTCTTATTTTTTACCGAATGGGTGTAACAGCTTGTCAATTTCTGGGGTATCAATGTTCTTCGCACTAACGAATTTAACCGGAATATCAATCTCTTTTGGTACAGACTGACCGGATACCGCCGCATTCAGCGTCTTGATACCCTGATAGCCAATCTGGTAGGCGTCCTGCACAACAAAGCCCTGAATCACCCCGGACTTCAGGAAGGCAATAATGGCCTCGGTGCTATCAAAACCAATCACCTTCACTTTGCCTTTCAGGTTTTGACTATCAATTGCGTTTGCTACGCCGAGTGTTGAGCCTTCATTCGTGCCATAAATCCCTGCAATATCCGGGTTGGCCTGGATCATATCGATGGTTTTATCCATCGCTTTTTGCGGATCGCCATCGCTGTACTGGACCGGTAGCACCTGGATATCCGGATATTTTTCCTTCATGCGGGCAATAAACCCTTCTGAACGCTCAATCGCTGAGGAGGTCCCTGCTACGTGCGCAATAATGCCCACTTTTCCTTTGTTGCCCACTTCTGCTGCCAGCGCGTCTGCCGCTTCAGCCCCGGCTTTACGGTTATTCGTGGCGACAAAACTGACCGGAATATCAGAATTCACACCGGAGTCAAAGGTCACAACTTTAATGCCGCGTGAATTTGCGGTCTCAACTAATGGCGCCAGCGCATTGGCATCTAACGCGGCCAGCAATAGTCCATTGGGTTTTTGCGCCATCGCGTTTTCAACTAACTGAATCTGCTCGGCAATTTGAGTTTCATCCGCCGGGCCCACATAGCTGGTTTTGTCACCCAACTCTTTTGCTGCCGCTTCCGTCCCCATTTTTACGGTTTGCCAGAATTCATGCTGGAAACCTTTACTGACCACGGGAAGATTCATATCTTTAGCCAAAACGCTGGATGTCATACAGGCCAGCAGGGATAACGCATAGACAAAATTCCTGGTTCTCATTGTTTTACTCCGTTCTGAGTGAGTCACCCTAAACGTCAGGGTTATGATGTCCCGTGACTTCCGGGAGCGTAAATCAACGAATTTTTTTGCGTAAAGTGTCGAGATAAACCGCTGCAATGACCACTACACCCATGGCCACCATTTGCCAGAACTGGGAAACTCCCATCAGGTTCAGACCATTTTTCAACACACTCATAATGAATGCGCCAATGATAGTGCCGCCGATGGTGCCAATCCCGCCCATCAGGCTGGTACCGCCAATAACGACCGCCGCGATGGCTTCCAGCTCATAACCCACGCCGACCGTCGGCTGACCAGAGTTCAAACGAGAAGCCAGAATCACCCCGGCAATCCCGGTCAGCAGACCACAAAAGGCGTAGACGAAAATTTTCACGCGTTGCACTTTAATCCCGGAAAGATGTGCCGCCACCTCATTACTGCCCACTGCGTAAACATAGCGGCCTATCACCGTTTTCTTCAGGATGTAGGCGGCGATGAGCGCCACAACCACCAGGTAAAAGACAGGATATGGCAGCACATCAAACAACCGTCCCTGGGCCAGCATTTTGAAGGTGGGGTAATCAGCGAAGTAAATCGCGCGGCCATCGGTCATCACCATATTGATACCTCTGACGGACATCATCAGACCCAGCGTGGCGATAAAAGGCGGGATAGTCATTTTGGTGACCAGTAGACCATTGATATAGCCGCATAATCCTCCAGCCAGTACACCCGCAAAAATACAGACGGGCAGAGGCAGACCTAGCGTGGCGCAGATACCTACCGCGACACCAGAAAATGCCACGACTGAACCGAGAGAAAGGTCGATCCCTGAAGTGATAATGACGAAGGTAACGCCAATCGCCATAATGCCAATCACCGAGGTTTGCAGGGCAATTGTCATAATGTTTTCAGTGTTAAAGAAAAATGGCGAACCAAAACTAAAAAATATCACCAAAATAATCAGACTTAAAAGTGGCGCAAGGCGCATTAAAAGTTCTTTGTTAATTTTTATTTTCTTATTATTGCTGTCTGAAGAGGTTACAGAGATAGTCATAAGTTAGTCCTCTAACGTCGCATATTGCATGATTTTTTCTTGTGTGGCGTCATCAGAAGCTAGCTCTCCGGTAATACGCCCATTACGCATCACTAAAATGCGATCGCACATACCCAGCACTTCCGGTAATTCAGAGGAGATCATGATAATTGATTTCCCTTTTGCCACCAGCCGATTCATTAATTCATAAATTTCAAGTTTGGCCCCCACATCAATCCCGCGAGTGGGTTCATCAAAGATGAGAATATCGGTGTCTTTACACACCCATCGGGCAATAATAATTTTCTGCTGATTACCACCACTTAAATTCAAGGCAGCTTGCTCTAAATGTGGTGTTTTAATGCGTAGGGCTTTAACCTGTTCCTCGCTGGTTTTCTGGCAACGTGTGCTGTCCACATTGCCAAAACGATCGGAATACTCAGGGTAATTGCCCAACATAATATTGCGCTCAACGGACAGTCCTAATGCCAGTCCCTCTTTTTTCCTGTCCTCGGTTAAATAGCTGATACCCTGTTGGATAGCATCAGGAATATCTTTAATCACCGTAACTTTACCGTTTAGCTTGAGGGTTCCACCATCAATGGGATCCGCGCCAAAAATCGCCCGTGCCAGCTCAGTACGCCCTGCGCCCATCAGGCCGGCGAAGCCCAGGATTTCTCCTTGGTAAAGCGTGAAATCGATATTGTTCAATACACCATTGCGCGTTAGCCCACTCACTTCCAACACGGGCTTACGTTGAGCCAAAGGTTTACGGCGAGGATAAATATTACCGAGGTCGCGCCCGACCATCATGGCAATCAGGTCGCTAATTTTGACCGCATCATAATCCACGGTGGCAATAAACTGCCCATCGCGCATTACCGTAGCGCGATCGGCTATCAGCGCCAGCTCCTCCAGTCGGTGCGAGATGTAAACAATGCCAGTCCCCTGTTCTTTCAATAAACGGGTTACCTGAAATAAGCTGTCGATTTCCGTTTCCGTAAGTGCTGCCGTAGGTTCATCCATAATAAGAATCTTGGCATTGACCGATATCGCTTTAGCTATCTCAACCATTTGTTGTTGAGCAACGGTCAAATCGGCAACCAGCGTATCTGGCGCGATATTCAGGTTTAACTTTTGCAAAATATCGATAGCAGCCTGTCGCTGTTGTTTTTCATCCAGACGCCAGCGATTATTTTTGCAAAACTCCCTGCCAATAAATATATTTTCTTCAACGGTGAGTTCAGGGAAGAGGTTAAATTCCTGATGAATAATCGTGATACCTGCACTTTGTGCACTTAACGGGTTAGCGAAAGTAACCGGCTGCCCCTCAAAAATAATATCCCCTTCATCAGGCTGATAAACACCGGATAAGATCTTCATCAACGTAGACTTTCCTGCGCCATTCTCACCCAGCAGCGCATGAACCTCACCTTTGCGTAAAGCAAAATCCACATTACTCAACGCTAATACGCCGGGAAAACGTTTCGTAATATGACTCATCTGTAAAAATGTTTCAGACATTGCTGCTTTCCTCAATATACAGAAACTGCAGTCAGTGAATCAGGCGAAAACAAGATTGCCAGAGAGCCATCGTCACCGTTAATGCGAATACTACTTACAAGTTCATATGCGTTTTATCAATCATGCTAACTCGAGTTAGCGAAGTGCCTTTTAAAGCTATTTTAGCTACTCAAATTAGCCAAATCATTTGGTTTAAAACTGTGATGCTGAACAGACAATTTATTATATATTCATGATTTAAAAGGCTTTTATTAAAAATCTGCATGTTTTTTTATTTGACGCAGATCGAATTTTAACCACTTCTCGTGAAGCCTCTCACAGTTCCATAACAAAAAAGTTGTGTAAAAAACTCTCCAATACCTAAGCTAACTCGAGTTAGCAAAAATGGGTAATTCAGCCAACTGCGACAGTGGTGTCCAACATCCGCTTTTGCAGCACGGCACAAAGTGAGATGAGGAACCTCGAATGAGAAAAAATAGCTTACCGAAGATTGGTATCCGCCCGGTTATTGATGGTCGTCGTATGGGGGTACGTGAGTCGCTTGAAGAGCAAACCATGAATATGGCGAAAGCCACCGCCGCGCTTATTACGGAAAAACTTCGCCATGCCTGTGGCGCACAAATTGAATGTGTAATTGCCGACACCTGTATTGCCGGTCTGGCGGAATCCGCAGCCTGTGAAGAAAAGTTCAGCAGCCAAAATGTTGGCGTAACGATTACCGTTACCCCTTGCTGGTGCTACGGCAGCGAAACCATCGACATGGATCCGATGCGTCCGAAAGCTATCTGGGGCTTTAACGGCACAGAACGCCCTGGCGCCGTTTATCTTGCTGCCGCGCTGGCTGCGCATAATCAAAAAGGTCTGCCCGCGTTCTCCATTTACGGTCACGACGTACAGGATGCCGGCGACACCACCATCCCCGCCGACGTCGAAGAAAAACTGCTGCGTTTCACCCGGGCGGGCTTAGCCGTTGCCAGCATGAAAGGTAAAAGCTATTTATCCGTAGGCGGCGTTTCTATGGGCATCGCCGGTTCTATTGTCGATCATAACTTCTTTGAATCCTGGCTGGGAATGAAGGTTCAACCTGTTGATATGACTGAACTTCGCCGTCGAATTGACCAGAAAATTTATGACGAAGCTGAACTGGATATCGCACTGGCGTGGGCAGACAAGCATTTCCGCTACGGCGAAGATCAGAACGCGCAACAGTATAAGCGTAACGAAGAACAGAGCCGCGCAGTACTGAAAGAAAGCCTGCTGATGGCGATGTGCATCCGCGACATGATGCAAGGCAATCAGAAACTAGCAGACAAAGGTCGTGTTGAAGAATCGCTGGGTTACAACGCAATTGCCGCAGGCTTCCAGGGCCAGCGTCACTGGACGGATCAATATCCAAACGGCGACACTGCCGAAGCACTGCTGAATAGCTCCTTCGACTGGAATGGCGTGCGTGAGCCGTTCGTTGTCGCGACTGAAAACGACAGTCTCAACGGCGTAGCGATGCTGTTTGGTCACCAGCTCACCGGTACAGCACAGGTTTTTGCTGATGTGCGCACCTTCTGGTCGCCAGAGGCGGTGGAGCGTGTCACGGGTAAACCGCTGACCGGGCTGGCTGAGCACGGCATTATTCACCTGATTAACTCCGGCTCGGCAGCACTGGATGGTTCCTGCAAGCAGCGCGATGGCGAAGGGAAACCAACCATGAAGCCGCACTGGGAAATCTCGCAGAAAGAGGCTGATGATTGTCTGGCGGCGACCGAATGGTGTCCGGCTATTCACGAATACTTCCGCGGCGGCGGTTATTCCTCTCGCTTCCTGACCGAGGGCGGTGTGCCATTCACCATGACTCGCATCAACATCATCAAAGGGTTAGGACCGGTACTGCAAATCGCCGAAGGCTGGAGCGTGGAGTTACCAAAAGAGGTGCATGCTCAGCTTGATGCGCGTACTAACTCGACCTGGCCGACCACCTGGTTTGCCCCGCGCTTAACCGGTAAAGGTCCATTCAGCGATGTCTATTCCGTCATGGCTAACTGGGGCGCAAACCACGGTGTGCTGACGATTGGTCACGTCGGCGCGGACTTTATTACGCTTGCCGCCATGCTGCGTATTCCGGTTTGCATGCACAACGTGGAAGACGAAAAAATCTATCGTCCTTCAGCCTGGGCGGCCCACGGTATGGATAGCGAAGGCCAGGATTATCGTGCCTGCCAAAACTACGGCCCGCTGTATAAGCGTTAATGCGACTCCGCCCGGTGGCGCAAGCTTACCGGGCCTACAGGAGCACAACGTGTAGGTCGGATAAGGCGTTTACGCCGCCATCCGGCAACGTCTCGGGAGCGATTATGAAACAAGACGTTATTCTGGTCCTCGATTGTGGCGCAACCAACGTGCGGGCCATTGCCGTTGACCAACAGGGAAAAATTATCGCCCGCGCCTCAACGCCCAACGCCAGTGATATTGCCGTGGAGAACGGCGCCTGGCATCAGTGGTCGCTGGAAGCCATTTTGCAACGCTTCGCCGACTGCTGTCAGCGGCTCTCCACGCAACTGGTCAATTGCCGTATCTGCGGGATCGCCGTCACCACCTTCGGCGTAGACGGTGCGCTGGTCGATCAACACGGCAGGCAGTTATATCCGGTAATCAGTTGGAAGTGCCCGCGCACCGCAGCTGTGATGGAAAACATCCATCGCTACATGTCGCCCCAGCAACTGCAGGAAATCTCCGGCGTCGGCGCGTTCAGCTTCAACACGCTGTATAAACTGGTGTGGCTGAAAGAAAACCATCCACAACTGCTCGAACAGGCACACGCCTGGCTGTTTATTTCGTCGCTTATCAACCACCGTTTAACCGGCGAGTTCACCACAGATATCACTATGGCGGGCACCAGCCAGATGCTGAACATCCAGCAACGCGATTTCAGTGATGACATTTTGCAGGCAACCGGCATACCGCGCCGACTGTTTCCACGTCTGGTGGAAGCGGGCGAACAGATTGGGGCACTGCAACACGAGGCCGCCAGCCTGCTCGGGCTGCCAGTGGGTATTCCGGTGATATCTGCTGGGCACGACACGCAGTTTGCGCTGTTTGGCGCGGGGGCTCAGCCAGACGAACCGGTGCTCTCTTCCGGTACATGGGAAATTCTGATGGTGCGCAGTGCGCAGGTGGACACCTCTCTGCTCAGCCGTTATGCGGGTTCCACTTGTGAATTAGATAGCCAGGCCGGACTGTACAATCCCGGCATGCAGTGGCTGGCCTCCGGTGTACTCGAATGGGTGCGTAAGCTGTTTTGGACTGCCGAAACGCCCTGGCAGACGCTGATTGACGAAGCCCGGTCCATTCCTGCTGGCGCAGAAGGCGTCAAGATGCACTGCAACCTGCTGACCTCTCAGAATGCGGGCTGGCAAGGGGTTACGCTCAATACCACCCGCGGGCATTTTTATCGTGCCGCGCTGGAAGGACTGACAGAACAGTTGCAGCGGAATTTGCACACGCTGGAAAAAATCGGTCATTTCCAGGCCTCTGAATTGTTATTGGTTGGCGGGGGCAGCCGTAACGCATTGTGGAACCAGATTAAAGCGAACGTTCTCGGGATCCCTGTCAAAGTGCTGGATGACGCCGAAACCACTGTGGCAGGCGCCGCGATGTTTGCCTGGTCAGGTATGGGTGAATTTACCTCCCCGGAACAGGCTCGTGCCCAGGTGCGCTACCAGTACCGTTACTTCTATCCGCAAACCGAATCCGAACTGACAGGAGTCGAGTAACATGCTCAAAACGATATCACCCTTAATTTCTCCCGACCTGCTGAAGGTGCTGGCTGAGATGGGTCACGGCGATGAGATTATCTTTTCCGATGCCCATTTTCCGGCTCACAGCATGGGACCGCAGGTGATTCGCGCCGACGGTCTGCTGGTCAGCGATCTGCTGCAGGCGATTATTCCGCTTTTTGAACTGGACAGCTACGCCCCGCCGCTGGTGATGATGGCCGCAGTAGAAGGCGACGCTCTCGATCCTGACGTCGAGGCTCGCTATCGTCAGGCGCTTTCCTTGCAGGCCCCCTGCCCAGACATCACGCGTATTGACCGCTATGCCTTTTACGAACGCGCGCAAAAGGCGTTTGCGATCGTTATCACAGGAGAGCGGGCAAAGTACGGGAATATTCTTTTAAAAAAAGGGGTAACGCCATAATCTCTGGTCAGAATGCCCGTCTGATACGGGCATTCTGCATAAGATGAGGATCAGAACATGAAAGCGGCGCGCCAGCAGGCAATTGTAGATCTGCTTACCCACCACAAAAGCCTGACAACCGAAGCCCTGTCTTTGCAGCTAAACGTCAGCAAAGAGACCATCCGCCGCGATCTCAGTGAATTACAAACCCAGGGCAAAGTGCTACGCAATCACGGGCGGGCCAAGGCCATTCATCGGAAAAATCAGGACAGTGGCGACCCGTTTCATATTCGACTCAAAAGTCACTATGCGCACAAAGCGGATATTGCGCGGGAAGCGCTGGCATGGATTGAAGAAGGAATGGTGATCGCCTTAGACGCCAGCTCAACCTGCTGGTATCTGGCGCGTCAGCTACCGGACATCGACATTCTCGTTTTCACCAACAGCCAACCCATTTGCCAGGAATTAGCTAAACGCGAACACATTCAGCTCATCAGCTCTGGCGGCCGCCTTGAACGTAAATACGGCTGTTATGTTAATTCCGCGCTCATCTCGCAGCTAAAATCCCTCGATATCGATCTGTTTATTTTTTCCTGCGAAGGGATCGACAGCGATGGCGCGCTCTGGGACTCCAATGCCACCAACGCAGAATTCAAATCCATTCTGCTTAAGCGCGCATCGCAATCTTTATTGCTGATCGATAAAAGTAAGTTTAATCGTTCCGGGGAGGCCCGGATTGGGCATCTGGATGATGTGACGCATATCGTGTCAGATACACAGCTGATTGAAACAACATAGACCGGATAAGACGTTTACGCCGCCATCCGATCTATGTTTAGCGTTATCGCTCGTCCCGACGACCGCCGACGGCCGCCCACAGACGACGCACGTGTACGGTCACTTCTTCCCGATCATGATACAGCTGACGTGCCTGCATCTGGGCATTGACGCCATGCTCATCAAGCTGTGCCTGGATATAGGCCAGATTCTGCGATACCTCTTCATAACGTTTTTTCATCGGCAGCTTGAGGTTGAAGATCGTCTCGCGACACCAGCCGTTGACCAGCCACTGCGCCATCAGCGCGGCAACCTTCGCTGGCTTCTCCACCATGTCGCACACCATCCATGAGATGTTGTTACGATTCGGGCGATACTTAAATCCGTCTTCGCGCAGCCAGGTGACTTGCCCTGTATCCATCAGGCTTTGCGCCATCGGACCGTTATCCACGGAATAAACCCACATGTTGCGTTTAACCAGTTGATAGGTCCAACCGCCCGGACATGCGCCTAAATCCACGGCATACATGCCGTTGGCCAGACGCTCGTCCCACTCATCTTCTGGTATGAACACATGCAGCGCCTCTTCCAGCTTCAGCGTTGAGCGGCTCGGCGCATCGGCCGGGAACTTCAGGCGCGGAATCCCCATGTAGAACGGGGAGTTATTGTCAGGCCAGGAATAACCGGTATAACAACAGCCAGGAGCGATAAAGAAAACGTGAACCACCGGACGTTTCGGTGTTTCATATTTTGCCAGTACGCCCGCTTCACGCAGCGCCGCGCGCAGCGGTACGGTAAATTTACGGCAGAACTTAACCAGCTCTTTGCTTTCATTGGTGTCGGCGACTTCGACCCGCAGATCGCCGCCTTTTTCCACCACGCCCTGCAACATGCCGACAATTGGCGTAATACGATCTTCCGGCGGTAAATATTGCAGCAGTTCGCCCACAACAAACATCTGACGGGCAAAAATCAGCGAGCTAAACGGCAGTTCTTTCACTAACTTTTCGGCATCGTCCTGCTGATAGCATTCGAAGATCACATAGCCCGCATTGTCTTTTACGCGGGCGAAACCGAAGATTTCCCGACGTCCTGCTTTATCCGTAATTTCTGCGGCGCACTCTTTTTCAAAACCCGGGCGACACAACAATACAACCTTATTCATGGCTAACGCCCTTACGTTTCAATCGAATAGCGCCCACTAGCATCAGCGCCCAGCCTACAAGGAAGCTGAAACCGCCGACGGGGGTAACAAACGCCCACAGGCGTAAATGAGAGAGCGCGAGGCAATACAGGCTGCCGCTAAACAGCACCGTCCCTAATGCCAGGAACACGCTACTCCAGTAAAACCAAATGCTAATGCGTCGCTGCATGGCGACGGCCAGCCCGAAGATAGCCAGCGTATGAAACGCCTGATACTCAAGGCCAGTCTGGATCCAACCCATTTCTACAACACCAAGAGTTTTACTCAGAACATGTGCCCCAAAGGCGCCCAACGCCACAAAGATAAAACCACTTACGGCGGCAAAAATCAGCATAAAACGGCTGGTCATGTTAATACCCTACGTAATTTATTGTTCATAACGAAAGCGGAATTTTTCTTGTTCCGAGGCCGCTTTCGCCAGTATCCACTGACGGAAGGCGGCTATTTTACCCAGTTCTGCCTGACTGTCATGACAAACCAGATAAAACGCGTTTTTGCTGACCAGAACATCGTTAAACGGACAGACCAGACGTCCGGCTTCAATTTCGGACTGCGCCATGACGTTATTCGCCAGCGCAATCCCCTGTCCATGGATAGCAGCCTGTAGCACCATGGCGCTATGGCTGAAGATAGGTCCCTGCTGTACGTTAATATGATTCAGGCCAAGCTGGCGCGTATAGGCTTGCCAGTCACGCCGCGACGCATCGTGCAACAATGTGTGTTTTGCCAGGTCATCCGGCGTCTTCAGTGGTTTATCACCGGTGAGTAACAGCGGCGAGCAGACCGGCAATAAATATTCTGCGTACAATTTTTCAACGCGCAGACCCGGCCAGTTGCCGCGTCCGTAGAAAATTGCCACATCAACATCATCAGCCAGTTTGTCTTCCTGACGGTCCACCGCCTGGATCCTGACATCGATTCCCGGATAAGCTGAGTTAAAGCTAGAGAGTCTGGGCACCAGCCATTGGATCGCGAAACTGGGCAATAAACTAACGGTAAGCGCACCTTTTGCACTGCGTGCCTGAAGTTTACGCGTCGCGTCAGTTAATTGCGAAAAAATCTCTTTGATGTCGAGGAAATAGCTTTGACCTTCTTCTGTTAACAACAGAGATCGATTGCGTCGACGAAACAGCTTCAGCCCCAGGAAATCCTCGAGTGACTTGATTTGGTGACTTACTGCGGCCTGCGTCACAAAAAGCTCTTCCGCTGCGCGGGTAAAGCTCAAATGGCGCGCTGCGGCATCAAAAACACGCAATGCATTTAGGGGTGGTAATCGTTTTGACATGACTTTTAGGCTTTGATGTTAAATGAATTTAACAATTATCTAACAGGATGTAACCTATTAGTTTTTTTTATCTGAGCCATTATAAATTGTCCGTTGAGGTTCTACCAGCAAATACCTATAGTGGCGGCACTTCCTGAAGCCGGAACGAAAAGTTTTATCGGAATGCGTGTTCTGGTGGGCTTTTGGCTTACGGTTGTGATGTTGTGTTGTTGTGTTTGCAATTGGTCTGCGATTCAGACCATGGTAGCAAAGCTACCCTTTTTCACTTCCTGTACATTTACCCTGTCTGTCCATAGTGATTAATGTAGCACCGCCAAATTGCGGTGCTTTTTTTTGTCCGACTTTATGTCGATGGCGACCGGTTAGTTATCCAGTTCTACCATCTCTTTCACATCGGTACGGTTGATCTGCTGTTTGTTGCCGTTAGCGTCTTTATACGAAATCATTCCCGTTTCATTGTCGGTCTGTGGCTTGCCATCAGATACGATTGATCGACCATCGTTGGTGTGCATCACGTAATTCGATCCAGAACAGGCGCTCAGGGCAAAAGTCAGCATACAGGCAGAGATAATTGCGGCAGTCTTTTTCATCTTCTTCTCCTTAAAGCGATTTATGCTATTAAAAACACACTCCGTAACAGGCAAAATTGCTCGCCTAACGCTATTTAGCATAAGACACTGTGAGGACTTTGCCAGGATATCCAGAGTATTCCGATGGTTAGCACAACTCTTGTGTCAGCGCCTGTTTTGCGCGACGATCGGTTTATTGAACTGAGGATGATCATGAACGCATTTAATCCCGCGCAGTTTCGTGCGCAATTTCCCGCACTCAACGATGCCGGCGTCTATCTCGACAGCGCTGCTACTGCACTGAAGCCGCAAGCCGTGATTGAGGCGACCCAGCAATTCTATAGCCTGAGCGCCGGGAACGTGCATCGCAGTCAGTTTGCCGAAGCGCAACGCCTGACCGCGCGCTATGAGGCCGCGCGGGAAAAAGCCGCACGCCTGATCAACGCCCCGGATGACAAAACGATAGTCTGGACCCGTGGCACGACGGAAGCTATCAATATGGTTGCCCAAAGCTATGCGCGGCCGCGCTTACGCCCGGGCGATGAGATTATCGTCAGCGTGGCGGAACATCATGCCAATCTCGTTCCCTGGCTGATGGTGGCTCAGCAAACGGGAGCCAGAGTAGTCAAACTCCCGCTCAACGCCCATTTGCTACCGGACGTCGAGCGTCTGGTTGAACTCATCACTCCGCGCAGTCGCATTCTGGCGCTGGGGCAGATGTCGAACGTTACCGGTGGTTGTCCGGATTTAGCCCGCGCCATTACGCTCGCCCATGCGGCTGGCATGGTGGTAATGGTTGATGGCGCGCAGGGAATTGTGCATTTCCCCGCCGACGTGCAGCAGTTAGATATTGATTTCTATGCCTTCTCGGGCCACAAGTTGTATGGCCCTACCGGTATTGGCGTACTGTATGGTAAGCCAGAATTACTGGAAGCCATGTCACCGTGGCTCGGCGGCGGCAAGATGATTAGCGAAGTCAGCTTTGACGGTTTCACTACCCAGGCGGCCCCCTGGAAGCTGGAGGCCGGTACGCCTAACGTAGCTGGCGTCATCGGGTTAAGCGCGGCGCTCGAATGGCTGGCGGATGTCGATGTTGCGCAGGCCGAAAACTGGAGCCGGGGTCTGGCGACGCTGGCAGAAGACGCCCTGGCGAAACGTCCCGGTTTTCGTTCCTTCCGTTGTCAGGACTCTAGTCTGTTAGCCTTTGATTTCGCTGGCGTTCATCACAGTGATATGGTGACGCTGCTGGCCGAATATGGCATTGCGCTGCGCGCAGGGCAACACTGCGCACAACCACTGCTGGCGGAGCTGGGCGTATCCGGGACCCTACGCGCCTCTTTTGCGCCCTATAATACGCAAAGTGATGTGGATGCGTTGGTCGCAGCCGTTGACCGCGCGCTGGAAATATTGGTGGATTAATGACAAGCCCTTTATTCGCCGGACACCCGTTTGGCACAACCGTAACTGAAGATACGTTGCGTACTACGTTTGCCCCGCTCACCCAGTGGGAGGATAAATATCGTCAGCTAATTCTGCTGGGCAAGCAGCTTCCGGCGCTGCCGGAGGCGCTAAGGGCGCAGGCAAAAGAGATTGCGGGATGCGAAAACCGCGTCTGGCTGGGATATACCCTGCACCAGAATGGCACTCTGCATTTCTTCGGCGACAGCGAAGGCCGTATTGTTCGCGGGCTGTTGGCGGTATTACTCACCGCCGTTGAAGGTAAAACCGCAGCGGAGTTACTGGCGCATTCACCGATGGCGTTATTTGACGAGTTAGGGTTAAGCGGGCAGCTCAGCGCCTCGCGGAGCCAGGGCCTGCATGCGTTGAACGAGGCGATTCTTGATGCTGCCCGGCAAGCCGGATAACGACGGCTGATGCGTCTTACCCGGCCTACAACACCGCACGAACCGTAGGTCGGATAAGCATAGTGCCATCCGACACAATCAACTCTGGCGCGCCGCTTTCGCCATCATCTTCTTCAGCGCATGGGAAACAGCAACAAAGCCAAAGGTAGCCGTCACCATGGTGGCGGCGCCAAACCCTGAGGCGCAATCCATACGTTTCGGCCCTTCCGCCGTCGCCTTCATGGCACACACCGAGCCATCTGCCTGCGGGTAAACCAGCGCCTCGGTCGAGAACACGCAGTCCACGCCCAGCTTGCCTTTACTGTTTTTCACCACGCCAAAATCACTCTTCAGTCGCTCACGCAGCTTGGCCGCCAGCGGATCCTGAATGGTTTTTGCCAGATCAACCACCTGAATCTGCGTCGGATCGATCTGCCCGCCCGCACCGCCGGTGGTTACCAGCGGAATCTTATTGCGCCGACAGTACGCAATGAGCGCCGCTTTCGGGCGC
The DNA here is from genome assembly GCF_005281355.1 of Citrobacter sp. wls615. Lineage (NCBI taxonomy): Bacteria > Pseudomonadati > Pseudomonadota > Gammaproteobacteria > Enterobacterales > Enterobacteriaceae > Citrobacter > Citrobacter sp. wls615. The sequence goes on from NZ_SZXM01000021.1 coordinate 26,324, forward strand.
ACGCTGTCAATCGCATCGATGACATACGAAAATCCCGCATTCATATATTCAGCAACGTTATCTGGCGTAACAAAATCATCGACCACGTTCACCCGGCACTCCGGGTTAATCTGGCGGATACGTTCCGCCATCACCTCAGCTTTCGCTAAACCAACGTTATCGCGCAGCGCATGGATCTGACGGTTAGTATTGGTGACGCAAACATCATCCATATCGATCAGCGTAATCGCGCCAATGCCGGTACGCGCCAGCGCTTCCGCCGCCCACGATCCCACACCGCCAATCCCGACCACGCAAACATGCGCTCCGGCAAATAACTGCAGCGCATTTTCGCCATATAGCCGCGCCGTGCCGCCAAAACGCTGACGCCAGGCGTCACTGATAACCACAGACATAGAACCTCAAATATAGAAAACAAAAAGAGCGGACAAATACCGCCCTTGATGACTGCATCACTGCCTGATGGCGGCTACGCCTTATCAGGCCTACACAGTAATGTAGGCCGGATAAGCGAAGCGCCATCCGGCAATTAACCGCTAAATACGTTACCCGCGTTGCCGGATGACTTCAGCACCCATACGCGGCCGTAGTGATTATACCACCCGGCACGATGTCCGGCGTCAGCGCCAATGCCCTGATAGATATCAAAGTGCTGGCCTTTAATCGCACCGCCCACGTCCAGCGCCACCATCAGGCGCAGTTCGTACTGACCGGTGAACTTACCGTTATTATCCAGCAAAGGAACTTCCGCCAGTAACGTGGTACCCGCAGGAATGATACTGCGATCAGAAGCCACGGATGCACGGCCAATCAGCGGTACCGCGCTGGCCCCTTTCACCGGCGCAAAAGATTGCGGCTTAAAGAAGACAAACGATGGGTTCTGCTCCAGTAGCTCACGCACTTCGGCCTCGCTGTGCGTTTCTCCCCAGTGGCGAATGGCCTGCATCGACATATCTTCTTTTTTCACTTCGCCACGGTCGATCAACACCTTCCCGATACTGCGGTAGGCATGGCCGTTTTTCCCGGCGTAGCTAAAGAAGTTAAGCGGGCTACCGTCGCCAAAATCGATATAGCCACTGCCCTGAACATCCATAATGAAGTTGTCCATCAGGGAGTTGCTGTACGCCAGAATATAATTATCGCTTAGCGCGCCTGCGTAGATCTCGGCACGAGACGGTAAACGCCCGCGTTTTGGCGGCATGCGGTAGATAGGATACTGGAACTCACCCTGACGCGTGTGGCGCGCCTGAATAACCGGCGTGTAATAACCCGTAAACTGAACGTTACCGTAATTGTCCGCCCCTTCCATTTGCCACGCGTCAATACCAAACTGACGCATGCTGCGCGTATCACCGCCCGCACGTAACCACTGCTGGATAGCGTTGTAGACGTTGCTCTGGTTACCGTACAAACGCGGCGAAGCGCTGCGGATCTGATTAACCTGCTCGGCGAAATCACCGGCATTGATTGGCGCGCCAACCGCATCAGGCTGGTTCACCAGTGAGAAAGGCTGGGTAAATTTCCCGTCTTTATACTGCTGCCCACGATCGGTGGGTTTTGAGGAACACGCGGCGAGCATCGCAACGACTGCTCCCGCCAGAAGATATTTTGCCCAACGTCCTTTCATTGTTCTCGTCTTATGTTGCCTGAATGCGAGACGAAGATAACAAACCCCCGTACCTAATGAAATGCGTATGCATACCCGAACGCAAATTTTGCGCAAAAAACAATCCAGAATGCGTTGTTTTTGTTCATTTTCACCCTTAAAACGTGATCAAGGTGAAAAAAGGGTTGCATGAAAATGCGAGCAGAGTATAGTGCGCATCCACGGACGCGGGGTGGAGCAGCCTGGTAGCTCGTCGGGCTCATAACCCGAAGGTCGTCAGTTCAAATCTGGCCCCCGCAACCAATTAAAATCAGAAGCAGTAACGTTACTCGATGGAAGAGTAATGACGGACGCGGGGTGGAGCAGCCTGGTAGCTCGTCGGGCTCATAACCCGAAGGTCGTCAGTTCAAATCTGGCCCCCGCAACCAATTAAAATCAGAAGCAGTAACGTTACTCGATGGAAGAGTAATGACGGACGCGGGGTGGAGCAGCCTGGTAGCTCGTCGGGCTCATAACCCGAAGGTCGTCGGTTCAAATCCGGCCCCCGCAACCAATCACATTTGCTGCAATATTTTTGCAAAGTAGTTCGAATCACAGCAAGGCGGCGACGCAGTGAATCCTTAGGAGCTTACTCCAGTAAGTGACTGAGGTGAACGAGGAAAGCCAACGCAGATGTGGTTTGAAATACGAAGCAAAAAGACGGACGCGGGGTGGAGCAGCCTGGTAGCTCGTCGGGCTCATAACCCGAAGGTCGTCGGTTCAAATCCGGCCCCCGCAACCAACACATTAAACACCTTAACGGGTGTTTTTTTGTATCTGTAGTTCGTTAAAAAAAGCGCTTTTCAGCGCTTTTTTGTTATCCCCTTCTCGCCAGCGTCGCACCATCGGCAAAGTAGGCTTTAATCCCTGCCAGAATCGACTCCGCCACTTCCTGCTGGAAGGTCGCCGTCTTCAGTTTACGCTCTTCTTCAACGTTACTGATAAATGCTGTTTCCACGAGGATAGAGGGAATATCCGGCGCTTTCAGCACCGCGAACCCGGCTTGCTCAACCTGATTCTTATGCAGGTTGTTAATTTTCCCGAGCTTATTCAGCACCGCTTTGCCAAACTTCAGGCTGTCGGCGATGGTCAGCGATTGCACCATATCGAACATGGTGTGGTCGACATAACGGTCACCGCTTTTGCTAACGCCACCGATGAGATCCGAGGCGTTCTGGGTTTGGGCCAGATATTTTGCCGCGGTACTGGTTGCCCCTTTCGTGGAGAGCGCAAACACCGATGAGCCGCTGGGTTGCCGGCTGGTAAAGGCATCGGCGTGAATAGAGACAAACAGGTCCGCACGCTGTTTCTGCGCTTTCGCCACACGCACTTTTAGCGGAATGAATATATCTTCATTACGCGTCATAAAGACCTTCATGTTGCCCTCTTTCTCAATAAGGGCTCGCAGGCGACGGGCAATTTGCAGTACCACATCTTTTTCACGCGTCTTGTATTTCCCCACCGCACCGGAGTCTTCTCCACCGTGCCCGGGATCCAGCATAATGACAATCGGACGATCGCGCCCCGCTTTACCCGGCTGCGGACCACTTTGCGCAGGCGGCACCTGTTTATCCAGATCGCCCTTGTTGTAATCTTCCAGCAACGCCAGCAGCGGGTCCTGAACATCCTGCGCATTGGCAGGATAAAGATCCATGACCAGACGCTCTTTAAAACCGGCTACGGGAGCCAGGGCAAAGAGTTGCGGCTTCACATTCTGTTTCAGCTCGAACACCATCCGCACGGTCTGCGGGTCAAATTGCCCGACTCTCGCCGACTTAATATAGGGATCGTCAGGACGAATCTGCGCGCCGATGCCCTTAAGCACCGAGTTCAAATTAACGCCTTCAATATCGACAACCACACGCTCAGGATTACTCAGGGCAAACTGTTTGTATTTCAGCAAACGGTTGGATTCCACCGTGACGCGGGTATAACTGGACGCCGGCCAGATACGTACGGCAACGACCTGACTCACGGCAGCCAGACCGACCTGACTGACGCTTAAAAGCCACATAGCACCCGCACCTTGCAGTAAACGACGGCGACTAATTGCTGAATTGGATCCCGACATGCTTCTCCCGAGCAAAAGAAATCTTTATTGAAGTAATACGTAAAACGTCCGAATTGACCGGAAACTTTAGCGAATGACGCATAATCTGTCATCTATAAAAGGGTAAACATTCTTTTTATATTCACGGCATTACTGAAAAAAATCTGCGGCATGGGTAAAAATTACGCTTGCGCACGGCGCCAAAACAGAATAAAAATACACAAATTACGAATAATAATGCAATGAGGGTGTGCCGTGGTGAAGGAGCGTAGAACCGAACTGGTACAGGGATTCCGCCATTCTGTTCCCTATATCAATACCCATCGGGGAAAAACGTTTGTCATTATGCTGGGCGGCGAAGCCATCGAGCATGAAAACTTTTCCAGTATCGTCAATGACATTGGGCTTCTTCATAGCCTCGGCATCCGCCTTGTCGTGGTCTATGGCGCACGACCGCAGATTGATGCCAATCTTGCGGCGCATCATCATGAACCGGTGTACCACAAAAATACGCGCGTCACCGACGCTAAAACGCTGGAGCTGGTCAAACAGGCTGCGGGATTACTTCAGCTTGATATTACAGCTCGCCTGTCGATGAGCCTGAATAATACGCCATTGCAGGGTGCGCATATCAATGTGGTCAGCGGGAATTTTATTATCTCCCAGCCGCTGGGCGTTGATGACGGCGTGGACTACTGCCATAGCGGGCGTATTCGTCGTATTGATGAAGAGGCCATTCACCGTCAACTGGACAGTGGCGCGATAGTCCTGATGGGACCAGTCGCCGTTTCCGTTACCGGTGAGAGCTTCAATCTGACGTCAGAAGAGGTCGCCACGCAGTTGGCTATCAAACTGAAAGCGGAGAAAATGATTGGTTTTTGCTCCTCCCAGGGGGTCACCAACGATGATGGCGATATTATTTCCGAATTGTTCCCTAACGAAGCCCAGGCGCGCGTCGAGTCACAGGAAGAGAAAGGTGACTACAGCTCAGGCACGGTGCGCTTCCTGCGCGGTGCGGTGAAAGCTTGTCGCAGTGGCGTACGCCGCTGCCACCTGATCAGCTATCAGGAAGATGGCGCATTGCTGCAGGAACTGTTCTCCCGCGATGGCATCGGTACGCAAATCGTGATGGAAAGCGCCGAGCAAATTCGCCGCGCCACCATTAACGATATCGGTGGCATTCTGGAGCTGATCCGTCCGCTGGAACAACAAGGCATTCTGGTCCGCCGCTCCCGCGAGCAACTGGAAATGGAGATCGACAAATTCACCATTATTCAGCGCGATAACCTGACTATCGCCTGTGCCGCTCTGTATCCTTTCCCTGAAGAGAGGATTGGCGAAATGGCGTGTGTGGCGGTACATCCGGACTACCGTAGTTCGTCACGCGGGGAAGTATTGCTGGAGCGGATCGCCGCGCAGGCCCGGCAAATGGGACTGAGTAAGCTGTTCGTACTGACCACCCGCAGCATCCACTGGTTCCAGGAGCGCGGCTTCACGCCAGTGGATATCGACCTGCTGCCGGAAAGCAAGAAAGAGATGTACAACTATCAGCGGCGCTCAAAAGTGCTGATGGCGGATTTGGGGTAAGAGTGGTTGCCGGATGCGGCATAACAGCCGCATCCGGCCTACAGCTACATCATGCCGTCATTAAATAACGCCGACAGTCCGCTGCGGCGTTCCGTACGCATGACAATTGCCCCGCCCAATATTCGTTCATCGGCATACAGCGACAGACGGCGGCGCGCGCGGGTTACGGCGGTATAGACCAGCTCGCGGGTAACCACGGGGGAATGCTGGCTGGGTAAAATCAACGCCGCATGGTCAAACTCAGATCCCTGCGATTTATGTACCGTCATCGCCCAGGTGGTTTCATGCTCAGGCAAGCGGCTGGGTTGCACCGACTTAATCGAACCGTCCGGCAGCGCAAACCACACCCTCAACCCTTGTCCACGCTCGAGGGCAATGCCAATATCACCGTTAAATAACCCCAGCGAACTGTCATTGCGCGAAATCATCACCGGCCTTCCCTCATACCAACGACTGTGCGTCGAACGGCGAATTTTACGTTTTTGCGTCATCACCTGCTCAATGCGTTCATTCAAACCGCCAACGCCAAACGGGCCTTCCCGCAAAGCGCATAACAGCTGATACTCATTGAAGGCCTGAATGATGGCATCCGGCGCGGCGCCCTCGTGCAGTAAATCCAGGTAGTGCCCATAACCGGCCAGCGCCTCATCCAGCATCGCGGCGTAATCTTCACTGCTGTGTAACGTGCGTTTTTCGATATCGCTGAATCCCTGCTGGAAAACCGTTTTTACCGCAGCTTTGTCACCGCGATTAATCGCAGCAGCCAATTGACCGATCCCAGAGTCACTGCCGAAACGGTAGCTTTTTTGCAGCAGACACAAGCTGTCACGCAACGCCGCCGCCTGAGTACCCACTCCCGCCGGAATAGCGCTACCGGTCAGGCGACTAAGCTGCCGGGCACGTTCCGGGGTAAATCCTTCGCTGACAAAAGCACAAATATCCCCGAGCACCGCCCCCGCCTCGACGGAGGCAAGCTGGTCACGATCGCCGAGAAAAATCACCCGCCCGTGCGACGGCAGGGCATCGATAAGGCGCGACATCATCGGCAAATCAATCATTGAGGCTTCATCCACCACCAGCACATCTACATGCAGCGGATTCCCCGCGTGATGACGCAGGCGCTGGCTGCCAGGCTGAGCGCCTAATAACCGATGCAGCGTACTGGCATCATCGGGAATGCGTTTCTTTTGCTCATCGGTAAGCGGCAGTTCTCGCAGCGCCGCCCCCAGCGAGGCGGTCAGACGCGCAGCCGCTTTTCCCGTTGGCGCCGCCAGACGAATACGGCAGCGTTCACCGTCCGCCATCTGGATCAACGCCGCCAGAAGCCTCGCGACCGTTGTCGTTTTTCCAGTACCCGGTCCGCCGGAGATCACTGATATACGGCGGGTCAGCGCCACAGCAGCGGCCACCTTTTGCCAGTTAACGCCTTCCGATGATGGAAACAGTGCCTCCAGCGTGTCGGTCAGCCGTTGTTCATCCACCTCAATAGCGTGGTTAACTTCACTGAAAAAACGTGCCACCGCGCGTTCGTTATGCCACATGCGGTTCAGATATAAACGATCGCCGTACAGCACCAGCGGGGTCGGTTGCTCGCCACGGCTTACTGCCCCGGAGGCCAGCAAACATTCAGCCCAGTCTTCAGGCTCGCCCATCTCAGCAAGCCAGGCGCTTAACAGAGGATGAGCATCTTCGCGTAAGGATAATCGCGAAAGCGGTAAGCAGACGTGCCCTTCTCCGGCTTCGCGGCTGAGCAATGCCGCAGCCAGCGCAACCGCAGGATTGTCATTTCCGGCAACTGCCAGCGCAAACTGGGCATCCAGAGGCCGGAGCTGTTTTTGCTCAACGGCTTGCAGTAATCGTTTCTGGATTGTCATGACATCTCCTCCAGCTCCGCACCGGCAAACATCTCATCCATCAAAGCGATCAATTCGCCGTCTGGTCGGGTGGCGTAAATTCCCTGCTGCGGATCCTGACCATCAACGCCCCGCAGGAAAAGATAGATAACGCCGCCAAAATGGCGTTCATAATCATAATCAGCAATGCGATGGCGTAAGTAGCGATGCAGCGCCAGGGTATAAAGTTGATATTGCAGGTCGTAGCGATGCGCCTGCATAGCTGAGGCCATCGCCTGCTGCGTGTAGGCTGCGCTGTCTTCACCCAGCCAGTTAGATTTGTAATCAAGCAGGTAATAACGTCCCTGGTGGCGAAACACCAGGTCAATAAACCCTTTAAGCATGCCGCGTACCTGCATAAAATCCAACGCGGGGCAGCCCGCTGAAAGCGGATCGTATTTACGGATCAACGCATCAAGTCGGCTGGCCATCAGCGGCTGCGAAATCGGCAGATAAAACTCCATCTCCACCTGTTTTTCACGGGCGGAAAGTTGGCTCAAACTGACGCCCGTCTCGTTGAGAGGCGCCTGCAAAATGGCGTCCAGCCATGCGGTCAAAACCGGCGTCCAATGCGCGTCATAACCGCCCAGGGCCAGTTTTTCCTCGACCCAATGCGGATCTACCGGTTGGGTAAAATCAAGGTCCTCAAACAGGCTATGCAAAAACGTGCCCGGCGAGGCGCCGCGCGGAAATTGATGCGGGGTGAGTCCTGACTCCGCAATGACCTCGCCAACGCCTGCGGCATCAACATCCAGGCGCGGGATCAGATCCTGCGCGATTCCATGTCCGCGCTGTTGCAGGCCGGAATAACTGGTCACGCGCCAGCCGTCGCCGGGGGTACGTTGCAGTGTTCTCACACTCAATGTGGCGCTGACCGGCTGTGCAACCTGCCAGCGCTCACCGTCAGGTTGACCTGGCGTCAGGCAGACAATATCGTCACAACCCAGCGCTTCAATCGCGCCACGCAGCCCCACGGCATCCATTGACTCACCTTTTTGCAACAGACGGCCAAGGGCGCTCTGATGCACATCGGTATCCCCTTTTTTATCGCCCCGACGACGTACCAACGGCGCAACGCCAAGGCTGCAGTGCCATACCGAACGGGTTAGCGCAACGTAGAGCAAGCGCAGGTCTTCCGCCAGGCGTTCAGCCTCTGCCAGCTCAACGCTCTCCCTGGCGTCACTGAGATCCAGTACCGCTTCAAAGGAGCTGCGATCGTGGTAGAACGCCTGATCCTGGACGCGGAAATTCGTGATAAACGGCAGCCAGACCAGCGGATATTCCAGCCCTTTCGATTTATGAATAGTCACGATTTGTACCAGATGCTTGTCGCTTTCCAGTCTGAGCTGCTGGCTGGACGCATTGCTGTCCGGTTCAAGAATATGCTGGGACAACCAGCGCACCAGCGCATGCTCGCTTTCCAGTTGCGATCCCGCTTCCTGGAGCAGTTCGCTGATATGTAAAATATCAGTCAGGCGGCGTTCGCCCCCTGCCGTCGCCAGCAGATTTTCCGCAATCTGGCGGTTTGTCATCAGCGCACGCAGCATCGGCATGACGCCGCGTTTATGCCAGATTTGACGATAGCCATCGAATTCTTCAACTACCGCATCCCAGGCATTCTCGTCGTTATTTAATGCTTCAATATCCTGCGCATTCAGCCCCATCATTGAGGTCGCCAGCGCGCTACGCAGCGTGTTTTCCCGTTCCGGCGTCATCACACCTTGCAGCATCCACAGCAATTCCTGCGCTTCCAGCGTTTCAAATACGCTGTCACGGTTGGAAAGGTAGACGGAGGGAATCGCCAGTTGCGTCAGGGCATCGCGGACCAGCGCCGCCTCCTGGCGGCTACGAACCAGTACGCTGATGTCTGAGGCGCGTACCGGCCTGGATGCTTTACCGCTCACCAGTTGCGCATCACCAGAGTGTCCGGCCTTAAGCCAGTCGCGAATTTGCGTTGCGCACACTTGCGCCATGTAGTTCTGGTAGTCACCAACGCCACAACTTTCCCCTTCCATCAGCCACATACTCATTGCGGGCTGTGTTTCACCGTGTAAAACAAACCGTAGCGACTGGTTTTTCTCTGCAAATTTTACCGGGCTAAAGGGGATTTCGCGGAACATAAAGGCGTCGTCCATCTGGCTGAAAAGCGTATTCACGCTATTGACCATGCCGGGGGCAGAACGCCAGTTGGTGTCGAGCGTATAATGCGCGCTGACTTCGCTGCGCGCCTTCATATAGGTGAAGATATCCGCGCCGCGAAACGCATAAATAGCCTGTTTGGGATCGCCAATCAGCAGCAGCGCGGTCTCTGGCTGATGCTGCCAGATCCGGCGGAATATGCGGTACTGCTGCGGATCGGTATCCTGAAATTCATCGATCATCGCGACCGGGAAACGGGTACGGATAGCCGCCGCCAGCGCATCGCCGCTTTCACTGCGCAACGCCGCATCCAGACGGCTGAGCATATCGTCAAAGCCAAGCTCGCCGCGTCGGCGCTTCTCTTCGGCAACCGCGGTGCGGATTTCCGCCAGCGCCCGGGTAATCACCAGATCGCGGAGAGTTAACGGTTCGCTAAGCAGTTCATCAATGGCGACGAAAAGCGAGTGCTGAGGCGTTACGCCACCCGTTTTGGTGCGCTCTTGCAGAAAACGCTGTGAAAATTTCTCCAGTGCGTCAGGAAGCTGGTAACTCTGGGTTTCTTCCTGCGCCCATGCGCTGATCTTTTCGATCCACTTACCCTGGTTACCGCGATTAAATTTACGCCGGTCGATCCCTGAGGCTTCCAGCAGACCGTCAAGCTCATCAACGGAATCACGCCATTGCTGCTTAATCAGGTTAATGCGGACGAGAATTTGTTCGTGCCGGGAGGCCAGCGTTTCGTCATCTGGCGGCGGAGCCTTGATTACCGGCGCTTCCCCCTGCAGATAGCGATTGATATCACTCAATAGCGCCTGAGGACCTTTCCACGTTTCAAAAATAACCTGCGCAATGTCGCGGGACAACGGATAGCAATGCCGCCGCCAGAAGTCCGCGCACGCCTGATAACGCAGCAGTGATTCGTCTTCAATCAGTTGCTGTTCAAACAGCATGCCTGACTCAAAGGCGTTGAGGCTGAGCATGCGCTGACAAAAACCGTGAATGGTAAACACCGCCGCTTCATCCATCTGTCTCTCAGCTAATAGCAGCCACTGGGCGGCCTGTTTTTTATCGGCTATTTCGTCTAACAAACGAGCATATAGCGGGTTGTCGGTGGTTTCGCGCAGACAGGCAATGCGCAGCTCGTGAATGTTGCTACGAATTCGGCCACGCAGCTCTTCGGTGGCCGCCTCGGTGAAGGTGACCACGAGCAGTTCTTCGACGGTCAGAGGACGTGGAAAGGCGGCAGAGCCGCCCAGTCCAAGCAGTAAACGTAAATACAGGGCGGCGATGGTAAAGGTTTTACCGGTGCCCGCAGAGGCTTCAATCAGGCGCTCGCCCGTCAGGGGCAAGCGCAGTGGATCAAGGGACTCAGCGGCATCATTCATTCTTGTCACTCATCAGGGGTAAGGTTTGCTGCAACGCGCTGACGGTCTGCCACACTTTCCAGCCTTCCGGGCGCACGTATTCTGCTTTCCCGTTCTGACTGCCGGAAACCTGTGACAGTATCGCCATGCCTTGCGGCTCAACCACCGCCTGATGGAAGAAGTCGGCAAGTTTTTGCGGCGTCAGCAGTTTAATCTGAGCCACTATTTTATCACGTGAATCGAAGCGCATATTGCCGCGATCAAAATCTTTGCTTAACTGTGAGGCTTCTTCCCCCAGCGTTTGCGGCGCCTGTAGCATTTGCGCAATGATCGCCTGCTGAATTTGTGCAAACTCTTCAGGTTTCATTGCCCGCAGCTTCGCTTCCGCCGTCGGGAAAAATGCTTTATAACGCTCCCAGAGGTAAGACGGTTGCTTATCACTACTTTGTAACAGGAACCCCATACCCCACTGACGACCAACGCTCATCGGGAAAGCAAATACGGCGTAGCCTAACTGCTCTTCAGTACGCAGTTGATTGTAGAACCACGGCTGAACAATTTGCCCTAACATGGCGCTGTAGGCTGAACTGCTGTATTCGTCATAGCCAGTTGGCACAAATACCGCCGCCAGCGCAGAATCCGTGCTGCTGCCCGCTTTCTCAAAGATGACGGACTGCTTCTTGTCCACGACCACTTCTTTGTTCCGGCACCACTGCGAACCATTCGCGCCAAGCTGTTTCTGAATATCCTGCGCCATGGTTGTAGCCTGAGCTTTGCTCATATTACCTACCACCAGGAATTCAGGCCGCGCCCCCGCTTTTAAAGCATCGCGGTAGGACATCACCTCTTTCAACGTAATGGATGGCAATAACGCGCGACGTTCATCGCGTGGGAAATAGGGCACCTGAGACAGCATTTGCACCGGCATAATCGCCTGATCGTAGGCTTTACCTTTTTCCGCAGAGTCCATCATCTGAGCGTACCAGGATTTCGCCTGTGCCAGTTGTTCATCCGTTGAGGTGTAGCTGAAATAACCGCTCAATAAAGCCTGAAAAAGCTGCGGCAGACGTTGAGTGTAGCCATTAGCGTTAAGCATCAGACCATTGTTAGCGTTGGTCGAAAAACCTATTCCACCCACCGATGCTTGGTTGCTTAACTGATCGAGCGCGATTCCCGCCAGGTAATCGTTCAGGGCGAATAATACCTGGTTGCGCGCGCTGTCCATCGCTTTCGGGTTACGCAGGATCACGCTGACATCAGCCTTCGGCTCGCTGGCAAAATACTGGCTCGGCGCATACACCACGCGCAAATCCGGCTCATCGACGATCAGTTCCGGGTGAGCGTATTTTTTATCCGCTTTGATCAGCGTGAAATCATCCGGAATGTAGGGGTTCAGCTCTGGCAAAGACAGCGCAATGCCCTGTGCTTTTTGCTGCCAGTCAGCAAAGGTTTTGTCGCTGATTTTGTCCACCTGATAAGGCGCATCGACAAAATAAGCGGTTTTATTATGCGGTTCTTTCGCGCTGATATACCAGATACGCGCATTCTGCGGCGTCATCATTGCCAGACGTTGCGCAATGGCTTGCGCATCATATTGGTCGGCAATATTCACCGCATCCAACGTATGCTCGACGGGAACGCGGATCATGGTATCAGCCAACCATTCCACGTAGTCCATATCACGAGTGATTGAAGGATAACGGAAATCGAGATCCAGCACGTGCGCCAGTTCGTTAAAGTAGCGTTTATCGACGCCTTTCTCACGTAACAGATTGAGATAGCTAAAGATGGCCGCGACAACTTCATCGCGGTTCGCCAACCCTTTGTCGGTTAACGTCGCAGAAATGGCTAACACCCCGCTGTTACCATTAACAACCGGGTCGGAATCGGCACGAATGCCCTCCACCAGCCCCTGTTTTTGCAGCCAGTCGGACAGCGTACCAGGGCTACGATTGCCAATCAGGTAGGTTATCAGTTCATCCGTTTTACTGCGAAACTTTGCGCTGTTGTTATCGATACGAAACTCGACGCGCAAGACTTTACGCGGCATTGCCGGCACATAGTGGATGATGATGCCTTTCTGCGCGTCGGTGACAACCGGTACGGTAATTTCCGGTTTTTCGATATTTCTGTTCGGTACGCGGCCGAAAGTATCAGCGGCTATCCGCGCCAGCTCTGGCAATGGTTTATTGCTATAAATCACCGCCTTCATTAGGTTCGCGGAGTAGTATTTTTCATGAAATTTTTGTAAGGCCAGCACCACCGGGTTACCCGGTTTATCGCTTAATGTCTCCAGATTTCCGCCGGAGAAACGCGAGCCTGGGTGCGCCGGGTTGATCGTCTCAGCGCTGACCTGCGCCATACGCATCCCATCCCGGGTACGCGCCAGCGTCAGCTCGGAGTTCACCGCGTTACGCTCGCGATCGGCATATTTTTTATCCAGCAACGGATCGGCGATCGCGTCCGCCAGTCGATCCACCGCCCCCACCAGCGCGTCATTTTCGACTTCAAGATAGAAAGCGGTCCGGTAAGGCGCTGTGCTGGCGTTGTGGCTGCCGCCATGCATTTTCAGGAACTCAGCCAGGCTATCAGGCTGCGGGTATTTTTTCGAACCCATCAGACACATGTGTTCAAGATAATGCGCCAGCCCCTGATGATCGTCCGGATCTTCCAGCGAGCCAACAGGCACCACCAGTGCTGAAAGGGATTTCACGGCCTGAGGATCGGATACCAGCAACACAACCATGCCGTTATCAAGGCGCACGGCCTGATACTGACGGGTATCTTTATCGCTTTTACGGATGGTTTCAGCTAAAGGCTGCCAACCGGTATCTGCCTGACTTACGGGAACCCAAAGGGCGACGAACAACAATAATGCGCTGAACCAGGTGCTGCGGGGCATTCACAAACCTCATCATTAACGTATTCACCTGTTCACTGCAAACCACGTATCAATACGTGGCCTGAACAGGGCAAGACTTTGTGCTGAACAAGTCAGCATCTTCTCTTTGTAAGAATCAGTCCGTGACAGAATGCGCATCATAGTGGAAGCTATCGAATTGCGCAATTTTTATACAGCTATCAGGACTGGTTAAAGCGAAAAATCGGTAACAGATAGCGCTGTGACTGTAAAACAATGCGTTCCAGCGTCTCGGCATCCAGTTGACGCCACAGGCGCTGATACCAGATATCATCGCCTTCGCCACGAACCATCATGTTGCCTTCATAAGCCTGCAAAAACTTACTGCGCGCTTTTTGCAGCGTATCGTCGTCATCTAACATGGCATCATTTGCAGCGTCATAACAGGTTTTTATCCATGCGCCGCCGCTTTCCGGTAATACCAACAATGGCGATGACATGCCTTCCCGATATCCCTCAATGAGTTGCGACAAATACAGCTGCGCCTGTTTTTCCGCCAGTGGCGGAAAACGCCATTCTCCGTCTTTACGCAGGAACAGCCGACTCTCTCCCGTACCGCCACTGGCACAATAGACAAGATGTTCCAGCCAAAGTTGCACTCCCTGCGCAATGCTTATCAAAGATGGGCGCCAGCGCAACAAACCGTCCTCTTGCACCTGCGGCAGCCAACCGGTGATTTGCACGCCGTTACAGTTAAGATCGATCTCCATACTCTGACAGGGCTGACGACAGGCGATAATGCGTTCAGCCAGCGACTGCATCTCCTGACGCTGCGTATCCCACAGAATTTCACCAAACGGCCCATAGGGCAGCACACCTGCCGCACGAAAACGGCGAAACAGTTGTTCAGCATCGTTCTCTTCAACCAGCGTATTAAGCAATTGCTGATTAAGCTGATAGCGAGTTAATCCTTCCAGAACAAAAGGTTCTGTATCCGGGATCTCACTTTCTTCAGCGCGAAAGTTGACCTGCAAACGCATCTGGAAAAAGGCCCGTACCGGATGAGCCCAAAAACGCTGTAGCGTTTCCAGCGTTATCGTGGCGGGCATTTCAAAGGGGAGAGGTTGCACAAAATCCGTGTGCGCTTTTCCTGACAGGCTCGCCGCAGGCAGCCACTCCCGGGCGTAGCTTTGCTGTTCGCCGGGCTGATAGTTTTGTGCGTCAAAAGGCATACGGGTATGCAGACGGGTAATGTGCGCTTTTACCCGGGCCTCGCTTTGATCGCAGGTCAACGATTCATCGCCCGGCAGATAATGGCTTTGCCCGATGTAATCTATCAGTTCCTGCACCAATACCGACGGGAAGCGTTCGCTGTTATCCTGAATCGAGCGGCCAATGTAGCTGATGTAGAGCGTTTGCTGCGCCGAAATTAACGCTTCGAGGAACAGATAACGGTCATCATCGCGACGGCTGCGATCGCCCCGCATCGGTTTTTGGCTCATCAGATCAAAGCCCAGCGGCGCAAGCTGACGCGGATAAACGCCATCGTTCATACCCAGCAGACACACAACCTTAAAAGGAATGGAGCGCATCGGCATCAACGTACAAATGTTAACAGGCCCCGCCAGGAAGCGCTGGCTAATGCGTTCCTGGTCGAGACGCTGCGCCAGCTCATCACGTAGCAAGGAAAGCGGTACGGCATCACCATACTCAGCCCCCAGTCCTTCACTAATAATTGCCTGCCACTGCTGTTCAATCAGCGTCATCGCCGCTTCGGTATCCGCATCCGGCAGGAAGAAATCATTAAGCATGTCCCGACAAACGGGTAGCCACTCTTCCAGCGGGCGCTCCTGCGCCAGTCCACGACGCCAGAGATTAAGCTGCATCAGCAACGAGGCCAGATGCCCTACCAGCTCGGCAATCAAACCGCTCGACTCATCGTAGGGCAATACCGATTGCCACTCGCCCTGGGCGCTTTCCATCGCATAGCCGAGCAGCATGCGCGTTAAACCAAATTGCCAGGTATGCTGACCCGTTGGCGGCAGTTCCAGCTCGCGCACGTTATCGTCGTCAATTCCCCAGCGAATACCTGATTCATTGACCCACAAACGAAGATAGCGCAGACCTTCTTCATCAATATTGAAACGTGCCGCCAGCACGGGTACATCCAGTAATGCCAGCACATCCTCAGAGACAAAACGGCTATCCGGCAGCGACAGCAGACTGATAAAGGCCTGCAAGACGGGATGAGACTGACGCGCCCGACGGTCGGAAATCGCATAGGGTAAGTAACGGTCGGCTGGCGCGCTGCCAAAAACCGCCTGAATGAACGGGCTGTAGCTGTCGATATCCGCCACCATCACGATAATGTCGCGCGGCGTCAGCGTGGGATCTGCTTCCAGCATTGCCAGCAGTCGGTCATGAAGAATTTCCACTTCACGCTGAGGGCTATGGCAGACATGGAAAGTCACGCTGGTGTCGTTCGCATCAAGCAGTCGTTTGTTGTCGCTCCGGGAATACTCGTCCAGCGTAACGCCCGCCACGGCCCGGCTTTGTAACTCGAGAATATCCGACTGAATGTTATGCAAAAGATTGTCTGGGGTTATATCGACAAACGCATCCAGCTCCTGGCTGTTTTCCAGTTCTGAAAGCAGATAAATATAATCACGTCCCAATTTGCCCCACGAGGCCAACATCGGGTTGCCTACATCCTGCTCACCATCACTGTTAAACAATCCTGCCGCATTCTCAGTATCACGAAACAGCGGCAGGTGACGTTCTTCAAAACTGTGCCGACGCTGACGCGCCAGCAGCTTTGCCAGCCAGGTGGGATCTTTAATGTCGCCCCAATAGTAGCGACAAGGGTTGGTAAATAGCAGATGAATATCAATATGCTTACCCAACGCCTGCAATGCCTGCAGGTAAACCGGCGGTAGCGCCGAAATTCCGCAAATAAAGACGCGAGAAGGCAGCCCCTGCGGACATTCAGACGCATTTTCCAGGGTGTGAATAAATCGCTGATATAAATTGGCACGATGCCAGCGCGGTTGGCCCAGTTCAGCGGTGTATTCCACCAGTGCTTTCCACAACGGTGCCTGCCATGCCTGAGCCTCGCCGAGTCCTTCAATCTGGCGCCCCGCTTCCCACTGAGTTAACCAGTCAGGGCGATAAACTAAATACTGATCGAAAAGGTCCGCCGCGCGTGCAGAGAGTTGAAACAGCTTACGTTTATCGGTGTCGTCCGTCAGATAGTGTCGCAGCAGTGCGAAGTCATCGTTATCCAGCAACTGCGGCAGCAGAGTCATTAACTTCCAACTCATGCTCTGTTTGCTGAACGCGCTCTCTTTCGGGATATCCGGCAACACGCGCACAAACATATCCCAGATAAAACTCGCGGGCAGCGGGAAATCGATGTTGGCGGCGATACCAAATTTCTGTGCAAGGGTCATCTGTAGCCACTGCGCCATACCGGTACTTTGCACCAGGATCATTTCCGGTTCAAAGGGGTCGTCCAACCGCTCGCGCTCAACAATAAACTCCATTAACGCTTCCAGCACATCCAGACGATTGGAGTGATAGACCCTTAACATAGCGGCTCCTGACTACTGACGGTTCGGGCAATGCAGACGTGTCATTTGACCTTGCCTGCCCAGGGGTGAAGAAATTTTAACGCTGATGCTGACACATCCTGCTCCCGTTGTCTGCATTCGGTTAACCTGCCAGTTCACAGGTGGTGAAAACGGATACAGCTGGGTTTGTTGCCAGGCGTGATGCCAGAGTTGCTGATACTGGTTTCTGACGATAAAACTGTTCATCGACGCCCGCTGGTATCCCGATAGTGCGGTCACAACCATGATCATCAGCACCATTGCCAACATCACTTCCGGCAGGCTAAAACCACGTTGTCTGTTCAGGGGATCTGGCATAACGCTACCGCCTTTAACGGACAAAAATCGCTCCAGCCATGCGGCGAAAATTTGATATTGCCATCGATAACCTCTCCCTGACGCCATAGCGATACCTCTTCATAATGAGCGATAAGCAGCACGGAGTTTTCAGTAAGTCGTCGCAGGCAAACCGCGACATCCTGCCCGGTATAACGCCGACACTGTACCGTCGGTTGTAAGCCCCAGGGCTGCATGCGTCCCCATTCGATAGCCGATTGCACTACCGCCTGCCGCTGCAAAGACCGACTTTCCGATGTAACACGCGATGCGAAGCTCGCTTCTTGTCGGCTAACACCCTGCAGTAACAGGCTGCCGAGCACCAGCAATAGCAGAACCATCGCCAGTGATGAAACACCTCGCTCACTATTCACAGGTTGAAACCTGTCACACTGTAAAAGGCTTCAATGACTTTTTGTGGTTCGACGTTGCTCACTCCACGCAAACGCAACGTAAGGAGTGGTTGAAATCCGCGAATATTCACGCGCTCAACCTGAAATGCCTCAATCTGAATGGTGGCCGGATCGGTCATTTTCTCCCACCCTTTTCCATTACAACCAGTTGCTCCCCGCAGGGTCTCCAGTACTTTGTCCTGTAAACGAAATCCGATGACATCAGCCTCTTTCGCGGGACTATTCTCCCAAACGCCGTTACCGTTGGCATCCCAACGGGCAATGACACAGTCGCCCTTAGCCGACATCACCAGTCCCTCTCCGACACAGGTTCCCCGGCAATACCCTGCCCGCTGAAGATGTTTTGCCACGGTATAAACCCGCTGCCATATTTCATCTTCCAGCGCTAACTGGCGCGTATTGCGCAGGATCTCTCGCTGCAGAGCGGGTAAAAATCGCGCAGCGCTAAGCAGTAAAATGCTGGTGATCGCCATAGCAATGAGCACCTCCAGCAGTGAAAAACCCCGCTCGTTTACTGACATGGCCTGGCCTCATCGCGTTCGCAAAGTCTGATTCGCCCCCAGCCTGACACCACCACGCGCCATTCCCCTGTCGCATTTTTCAGGCGAATATGCCCAGCCCATGCCGTATTACGCAGTCCAAAAAATGCCAGTGAAGGCGTTATCTCTGCCATTTCGACATCGTCCCATAGCGGTGCAAACACCAGCGGTGAAGTCGGTTTACACCCGCCTTGTGAAGCCGCAGAACTGACCAGACACCAGGATGTGCCATCCCGCATCACGCTGATGACGTGATCGCGGTTACGCCAGTTAGCATCTTCACGCAGTTGCAGCAGGTAATCCCGCACCTGACAGGCGGTCTGCCACAGGCGCTGTTGCTGTTGCCAGTACTGCCAACCATACAACCCGGACGCGCCTAGCGCCGCGACAATCAGCATCGCAATCAGGGTTTCGAGAAGCGTGTAGCCTTGTTGTTTTTTCATGCCGCCAGTATGGCGCGAGGAAAATGAATAACGAGCGGGAAATTCGGTTTCTACGGCGAGCTACGAGGAATATTTGACGCGTTGCAGCGCGTTGCAATATTTCAGGAACCCGCGCCGAAGAATGAAATGACAGACAATAAATATCCTCCGGCATAGCCGGAG
>NZ_SZXM01000022.1:0-3332 GCF_005281355.1 Citrobacter sp. wls615
CTGTTTTTATCCGCCGTCGCCGTTGAGGCGATTACCACGCCGTCCAGTTGCGTGTGCCCGCCCACTGTTACGTCAAATCCGCCGTCGCCGGCAAACAGCCCCGTCTGCTCCTGCACCGAGGCGTAATTTCTCAAACCACATTGCCCGGGCACTGAGTCATTTTCTGAGCATAGGACTTGTTTTGAGCAACACTCAGCATATTATTCTCCGCGATTAAAATCCTTTGATCTTAAAAAAACGACATAGAACGATCCCAACGCCAATAATAAAGCCACCGCCGCCACCTACTTTTAGATTATGCAGGGCTTCGGGCAAAGAAAAACTGAAGCTACCCCGGATGACATAATCAATAATAAGTAATGACAAATAAGCCAGTTCAGCCATGATAATCCCCGCAACTACAGAGAAGATAAAAAAGAGAACATTAATCATTTATCTCCCTCTCCCGCAGAACCCATACGTTTTTCTATACCTTTACCTGTTATTTCAGAGAAGAGTGAGCCACCAAAATCACCAAAAGCACCTGGAACACGGCCAGGGGATATTTCCTTCGAAATTCCAAAATCACCTTTTACTTCAGTATACTTCTGAAGTGTCGGGTTAAATTTCGGATCCCAGCCACCTTTCCACCAGTTTGCTCCGGCATTTGCTCCTCAGGAAATGCCCTTACCTATTCCATAACCCAAACCTGCACCGACACCATTTGTAACTGCCCCAGACAGTGGATCTTTGTTGTCAATCCAGTTACCCAACGCACCGCCTGCAGCATTCCAGCCAACAGTACCCACCAGGCCATTTCCCATACTGAATACATTCACCCAGCCCGCAATGACTGCGTTTGCCGGATCTATAGTGCCATCCGCCAGGTAGCCAATTCCTGCATTTGCCCCCGCGCCCAGTCCCCACATCGCCTGAGCACTGCCAGGAAGCAGAGCCACTGTACCTGTTGCCAGCGCCAGCCCTACCGCATCACGTTCATTCATTGCTTTCTGACATGCGGCCCCACTCGGATTGTCGGAACAGGTCGCCATATCGATGCCGTGCTGGCGTATCCAGGCAGCCTGCGCATCCTCACTCCCGCCCATCAGGTTATTCTCCGCAACAACTCGATCCGGTGCACATTGCTGTGATGAACCCGGTTTTTCCCTATATTTTCCGTGAGTTAAAGGCGGTTTTCCTTGCAGGACTTTCGGCGCGGCAACTTTTGCCCCGACGCGCCTTTTCAGTTCGTTGCACTACCCAGCAATATTGTTAAAGAGCAACTGATAAGATCCTAACGCAAGAACCAGTACCCGTTCAGTAAGTAATTACGGGGTAATCCCCATAACTTGTAGTAATAACATAAGACTCAAACCCGTTATTTTCAGGCAAAACTTGTATATATCTTTCATTATCAAAGGATAGTCTCAGTATTTCACCATCCACAACAGAACAGCTTCTGACTACCTGGTTAAGTAAAGGAAATAAAAAATTACTAGTCGATAAATTCTCACCATGCCCTGTATGTAAATGTCCTTTTTCCCCGCACTGAAATGGACACTGGATCATTACCCTAGCGCCTGATGAAAACAGCAAAACTAAAGATCCCACACCAACCGTTACTCCGGTAAATATAGATTGTTCAAATTCATGAAGTTCGGCATCAGTAATCATATTGTCCTTACCTTTCTGGCGGCATAGTGTCTGTTGGTAGTGGTACATGAGTTTCACCTCGAGTGCCAGTGCCACCTGTGGCTGGATTTGTTGGCTGACCATTTTTAACCGATATCCAGTATCCATTTTCTAACCCAGGAACCGGGGTCGATCCTGGCGGCATCACTCTAATATATGAGCTTCCTGGACTGCCCGGGTCAGTATTTGGTGGATAATAAATTGTACTTCCTGGTGTTCTACCTGGCTTACTAACCCAACCCTGAGGGATAACAGGTCCCTGAGGCGGGTTTGTAAAAGGCTGTAGTTTTGGGGGGACTTTAGGAATTGAAGCTTTTGACATTCCATTCCCTTGAATGTCTCCATCAGCATCCACAACTCCAGGTTTCAGCCACCCCGGACGTATATCCAGTATCGGAAGTTTCTTGTCCTTATCTCCCAGCGCATTATTCTCAACAATAACTACTTACGAAAGTGTCGTCGTACTTGCAGATAGAATAACAACCAAATTCCAGCACCGATCCAAACCCCAACTGCAGCACCAATACATCCATACTTTATATATACAGTTAGAGCGATGGGATTTCGTGCGATAAGCCAGATACTAACAACCATTCCTATAGAGCAAGTCGCAGAAAAAATAAATATTAGCTTAATAAGTTCTAATAGAGGACGGTTCATTTACCACCTCCATTAACTTCTTGCTGAACTCCACTACTTGCACCTTCCGACATTAACGAACCAACGGATCCGCCAGCAATCCCTGGAACGGAGCTCATTTCACCACCTTTAAGCAAATACCCCGGACCAAAAGATGATTCAGAGTATTTTAAAGCATTTTTGCTGGCATCCATTCCCAGCTGGTTTTTTATGTACTGAGACTCAAATTTATTGGTAACTGCTGTTCCTGTACCATAACCAATTCCTGTGCCGGCCATACTGCCCACTACTGATGAGGTACTGTCCTGGCCTTCAATCTGGCTGCTCATGTAAGCACTACCGGCCCCCAATAACTGGTTAGCGTAATATCCTTTCCCGGCTGTCCCTATCCCGGTTAATCCTGACATCGTGAAACTGAGATAATCGAACTTCTCACCAGTATTGCCGGTTGCAACCTGGACTGCACCATTTGCCCCGTAACTCAGCCCGGCACTAACAAATTTTTCCGTCAGCGTGGCTGATGACGTTAACAACGAACCAGCTCCCGCTACCATACCCCAGTAATTTTCTGGCTCCCCAAAGAAAGCCAAAGCTCTATCACCCTGTGACGTATTACTATTCAGATAGTCCAGGTCGTAGCTGTTGCCTTCAGTAACGTAGTCCTTCACATCCTGATTTTCCAGTGAACCATATAACCAGTCAGGTCGACCCGCCGCGCTGAGCCCACCCTCAATATTCCATTTATCTTCCCCGGACAGAGCAGTCAGAGGGGCGGCAGCCACATCAATATGCAATTTCAGTCGGTTATCAGCACTAATTACAGCATATTTATTCTGGATGCTGCCACAATCCCCCCCGGCTTTTCGACAGGCTGTCATTTCTTTATCGAAAGCATGTGCCTCGTCATAGCTGAGGTAATTATTCTCAACCGCATTCTTCCCGGCCTGCGCACCTGCTGCCGCGGATGATGAGCTGCCCCCCGCCAGAGCGCCCGCCATTCCCGCGGAGAGACTCGCCAGCAT